>JAFDER010000422.1 GCA_019310245.1 Deltaproteobacteria bacterium | reverse complement strand
GCGTGTGCCCGACCAGGACATTCGTGTAGGCGAAGAAGGAGATCCCGCGGGTCCGGGAGCCCGAGCTGTGCTGCTGGTGCGGCCAGTGCATGGCGGTGTGCCCGAGCGGGTCCATCGAGCACTCGCGGCTCAAGGCGGAGAACCTCGTCAAGATCGAGGACAGGAGCCCCGTGCAGGCCGAGGCCTTCACCGCGTTTCTCAGGCAGAGGCGCTCGGTGCGCGTCTACAAGGACAGGCCCGTGGACAGGGAGCTCGTGGAGAGGGTGTGCTCCGCGGCGGGCTACGCGCCCACGGGTGCGTTCCAGGGGCTGGGATGGGTCAGGAAGGTGACCGTGGTGAGCGGGGAGAAGAGGATGCAGGAGGTCAAGGAAGCCACGGTGGAGTACATGCGCAAGCTCAGAAAGCTCCTCGAGGGCGTGCTCATGAAGGCCGCGGCGAGATTCTCGGACTCGGCCAAGGGCGGGATGGTGACCCTGCCGGACGTGCGGATGAGGCTCGCGGAGTGGGAGCAGGGCAGGGACGCGATCACCTACGACGCTCCCTGTGCGGTGTTCGTGTCCGCCTCGAAGCAGGCCGTCACTCCCAGGGAGGACTGCGACGCGGCCCTGATGAACATCATTCTCATGGCCCAGGCCAGCGGCCTGGGCACCTGCTGGAACGGGTGGCTGGGCCACGCGGCCACCGGGGATCACGTCTCCGGCGCAGATGCGCTGGGAAGACTGCTGGGCCTGCCCGCGGATCACAAGATCGTCGAGGCGGCCACTCTGGGCTGGCCCGGGATCAAGCTCCACAGCGTGCCCTGGCGGGAGACCGAGATCAGGTGGATCGACTGATCTCCATGTGACCTGTGTCCATGAACAGGCGTTGGCCGATGCGTGCAATGCGGGTAAAGTAGTCGCGAGGGACCAATGGGGCAGTACCATCTCCACATCATCCTCGTGCTCCTGAGCTTCATCGCTAATCTCGGGCTCGGGTCCGTCGCCCTGACGATCGACCACAGGCACAGGCTCAACAGGAGCTTCGCGCTCCTGACGTTCGCGCTGGCCTTCTGGGCGCTCATGAAGCTGATCATCGTGTTCTCGTCCACCGACGAGGGGGCGCTCATCTTCACCAGGATCGGCGGTCTGGCCTGGTGCTTTCTTCCCGCGCTCTACATGCCCATCGTCTACGCGCTGATACGCAAGCCTGCCACCGGCATCCACAGGTACGTCCCGTGGGCGTTCGCGGCCGTGTCGAGCGGCCTGTTCGTCTGCATGTGGATCCCCGGCCTGATGATCACGGACATGCGGCTGGAGAGGTGGGGCTACACCGACATGCCCGGATGGGTCTTCAGCCTCGTCTTCCAGCCGTACCTCATCGGCTCCTTCGTCTACATGATCGTGGAGCTCGTGCTCTTCTCGGCCAGGGCGGGCTCCCGCGACCAGAGGATGACGGGCTTGCTCGTCCTCGTGGGACTGCTCATCCCGCTCGTGGGGGGAGGCATCACGAACATGGTCCTGCCCAGCCTGGACATCTACGTCTTCGAGATGGCCCTCCCGCTCTCGACCGTGAACGTGCTCATCATCGCCTACGCCGGCACCCGCTACCGGCTGCTGTCCATCCGCGTGGACTACGTCTCCAGGGAGATCATCGCATCCATCGATGAAGCCCTCGTGGTGATCGATGTCGACGGCAGGGTGGGCATCGCCAACCCCGCAGCGCTCGAGCTTCTCGGCAGGGAGAGGAGCGGCGTGGTGGGCGAGCACATCAACGACTTCCTCGAGGGCCAGAGGTTCGACGACGACTTCAAGAAGAACGTGGGAGCCAAGAAGTCGCACTCCTGGCGCATCACGCTTGCCCGCGAGGCCGGGGAGGGGATCGAGGCCGAGGTCAAGGCGTCGGAGCTGCGCAACGACCGGGGAGCGCTCGTGGGCTACGTGCTCGTGGGCAAGAAGCGCACCGCCTGATCTTACGAGTGGGGTCAGACCCCTACGCTTGATTCTTGTGAGCTCCCCGTGTTCCGGCTCCCTCCCCGTGGAAATGACTGTCCGTCGATGTTCGCGAGGGCGTTCTTGAGCTAGAGGGCGTTCGTCTCGCCGTCCGGTGTGATCTCGAGGACCTGGACCGAGCCCCCGTAGTACTCCGCCATGCCCACGTCGATGAGGTACGCGAGGCCGTCGCACGAGGTGCTTATCGTGGACTGGACCGTGTGGCCGACGACCAGGCGCGTCACGCCGAGCTCGGTGAGGACCGACTCCAGGTTGGCGCAGTCCGTGGGGGTGGGTGATACCTCGTCGTCGCTGTATGTCCTGTCCCAGTCCACGCAGTCGTCCCCGCCTCCGACCATGGAGTAATCGAGGGGGATGGAGCCGAGCAGGAAGAGATTCGTCATGGAGTTGATCGCGTCGATGCCGTAGTCGAGGTGCTTCTGGTGAAGACCGCCGTGCACGAACACGCTGTCCTGCAGGACCACGATCATGGGCCACTCGGCGATGATCTGCGCGTAGGGGCCGCCGGGCCAGAACGCGGCCGCCCTGTGCTTGCAGGCGTCGGAGAGCCCGTCGAAGGCCGGGTTCGTGAGGTCGAGGCCCGAGATCTCCATGAACGGAAGGCACGCGGCCTCCATGACGTAGCGGTAGTCCGCGTAGGCGGTCATGATCTCGTGGTTGCCGTTCATGTTGATGATGTCCCCGCCCGCTGCCCGGGCCAGGGGGCGGAGGGTCTCGTAGAGATCGATGACCTCTTTCTCCTCCACGCCGCGATCCATGATGTCTCCGGTCTGCACCACGATCGTGTCCCCGCCCGTCCAGTCGAGCTCGGAGTCGATGACGCCGCCGGTACGCAGGGCGGCGAGGGTCTGATCGAGATCCGCGTGGTTGTCGCCGATGGCGATGACCCGGTGGTAGCCGGTGGTGACCTCGTCGGAGGCCGTGTCGGAGAGGCCTGCATCGTCGGACTCGGTATCGGTGACGACGGAGTCGATGCCTGGATCGCCTGAGTCGGCATCCGCGTCGGCGCCATTGTTGCTGCCCTTGCCGCAGCCGGCGGCAAGCAGGACGAGGAGGAGCGGTAGCGCTCGGGTCATGGGAGTCGGGGACATTGCTTGCACGTGGCTATTATGGATATAGCGGGGGGCGATGTCCATGTCATGTCCATCCGCTGACCGGCTGGTCCTTCGAGCGTGATGGCGGCTGCGGGAGTGGTCAGATGAGGATGTCGCGCATGCCGTCGGTGGGAACGATGATGACGACCTGGCGGCGGTCGAGGCGGGCGACGTCGTTTCCGAGCACGACGATCCAGGCCTTGAAGACCTGGGCCGTGTCCAGTGGCGGGACCGTGTTGAATCCATGGTGGAGAATCCCTCGGGGGAGTCCGGGTAGCCGTGCAGCGGTGTGATGTTCTTGATGAAGACGGTGGCGTCGTAGTTTGCGCCGGGGGGATCGTCGGGCTCGTCCTGCGGCACGGCGTTGACGTCCTGCGGCGTGGAGGTGGCCAGCGTGGCGATGAGGTCCACGATGGTCTCGGAGACCCTGCCAAAGACCGCCTTCTCGACGAGGGGCTCTCCCGTCGCGTCGACGGTGCCCGTGCCCGAGGCCATCGCCCCGTACGAGTCGATCATGAAGTCCGAACCGAAATGGTCCACGAAGACGCCGATGTAGCGGGCGCCGATGTCGTTGAGCTCCGTCAATGCATCGTCGAAGTCCGTGTCGGTGCACTCGTACGCGTAGCCTCCCAGCTCGTTGTTGTGCCACGAGGAGTCCGAGATGTTGACGATGATGGGCAGCGACTCGGGCCGGAAGCACGGGTAGCCGCGGCGGGGGGACATCTCGTCGGGGATCTCGGGGCAGACCTGCGGCGGGACCGAGGAGTTGCATTCGTCGAACCCGTTGCCCGTGGCGGTGCTCCACAGGGCGATCACGGCGCTCTCGTGGGTGTCGCCGCCCCCGCCCCAGGGGAAGTCCGGCCCGTAGAGGTAGGTCAGCCCGTCCTGGACCGCGGTATCGTCCGCGGTGATGTTCTGCACGTTCCAGTAGGGCTCGTCGGGTTCGGTGCCGTGGGGCACATAGGTGCCCAGGCTGGATATTCCGTCGGGGACGTCGTTGAAGTGGCCCACGCCCATCTGCACGTCCGGGATCGCGGCGCGGATCCCCGGCACGATCACGCTCGCCAGGCTGGTCGCCACGTTCTCGATGGCCGGGTCCATCGACCCGGTCGTGTCGATGAGGAAGTAGACGTCGGCCACCTGGAGGTTCGTGCCGAAGGTCAGGTTGTCGTGTACGTGGTCACCGTTGTAGGGAAGGATCACGAAGAAGTCGTCCGGATCCATCGTGCTCGTCGGGTCCGTGGGATCCGTATCGAACGCCACCTCGCCGAGATCCGTCACGCCGTCGCCGTCGGTGTCCATCATCGTGGGGTCCGTGCCCAGCTCCCGCTCCCGCTCGTCCGACAGGCCGTCGTTGTCCGAGTCCGCGTCCAGGAAGTCGGGGTGGTCGTCGCCGATGGGGTTGCCGTCCGAGTCGTAGCCCCAGTCCGAGTTCGCGGGCGGGGTGCACAGGTCGTCGTCTCCCGCCTCGACGGAGTCCGGGATGGTGTCGCCGTCCGAGTCGTCGTCGAGGTAGTTCGGGACGCCGTCGCCGTCGAAGTCTCCGTCGCCCTCTATCTGGTCGGGGATCGTGTCGCCGTCCGCGTCCGTGTAGTCCTCGCACGGGCCGGTGCCATCGGGCACCCACTCGCTGGGCACGTCAGAGCCGCCGTCCACGTTGATGAAGAAGTTGTCCTCGGGGGCGCACGACCACGCCGTCAATGCCAGGGCCAGAACGATCACCACGGTTTTCATTGTTCCCCTCCCGTCTTGTTCTTCACGCACTGAGATTCGAGCTTCGAGGCCTCCTGGGCCATGACCTTGGATTTCGCCTTGATGGCCTTGATGTGCTTCGAGGCGCCGGCGCAGTCCGACATCTTCATGACGAACAGCTTGGCGAGCGTCAGGTGGACCTGCGGCGCCTGGGTGCCCTTGGGGTACTTCGCGAGGTAGGCCTCGAACATCGTCCGGGCCTTCTTGTAGCTGCCGCTCCTCGAGCTGGCCACGCCGCCGAGGTACAGTCCCTCGTCCATGTGACTGCCCGCGGGGAAGATCTTCAGGTACTCGTCGATG
>JAFDER010000080.1 GCA_019310245.1 Deltaproteobacteria bacterium | reverse complement strand
CCGCCTGATTTGATGGCAGCATTCATGCAACCGCTCCTTTGCTGGAGTGGCTGATTCACGCCCTGGCACCAGAGGCGCCGGGGTCTGACTTGCGGATGAGGCGAACAACATGAGGAAGAAAAGAGAGAAGGAAGAGACCTGGGAACCGAACCTGATCCCGATCATGAATCTTGTCTGCATGCTGATTCCGTTCCTCCTGCTCACGGCAACCTTCGTCCAGTACGCGATCATCAACGTGAACGCGCCCCGGTTCAACCAGGCGGCTCAGCAGAGTCCCCCGCCCGACCGGCTGCCGCTCAACCTCACCGTGCTCATCACGGACCAGGGGTTCACCGTCACGGCCCGCGGCCAGAACCTGAGCGGCGGCGCGGGCGCCATCGACGCCTCGGCCAATGCGGGCCCCACGATCCCCAAGAAGCGCATCAGCGGGAAAATGGACTACAATTACGTGGAGTTGGGCAAGAAGGTGCGCGAGCTCAAGGACGAGAACGAGGACGAGAGCCAGGTGAATATCGGCGCGGAGCGGAACATCGACTACGAGACGATTGTCAAAGTCATGGATAGCACGCGCGAGGACGACCAGGGCGAGCTTTTCCCCAACGTGGTGCTGCTCGGCGGCGTCATGTAGGGCGATTGAGGAGAGCAGATGTCCTTCGATTATCAGCAGCAGCAGCAGCCGGCCAGGGACGAGCTATGGCACAAGAAGCGCCAGTGGAAGAAGCGCATGAGGAGGGGCCGCGAGGAGATTGCACAGCCCCTGGCCATCACCTCGCTCATGGACGCGTTCTTCATCATCCTGTGCTTCCTGCTCAAGTCGTACGCCTCGGACCCGGTCAACATCCAGCAGTCCGACATTCTCACGCTGCCGGAGTCGATCGCGAAGGAGCCGCTCGAGCGTGCCGTGGTCATCGCCATCACCTCGGACGCCATCGTGGTCGACGACGTCAAGGTGGTGGGTCTGAGGTCCGGCGCCGTCGACCCCAGCAACAAGCGTGACGGCGCCAACGGGTTCTTCATCGAGCCACTCTATCAGTCACTGCAGAACGCCATGCAGAAGGCCAAGGCGATGCAGCAGCGCAACGCGCAGGCCGTGACCAGCCTCGGAATGGCGATGATCCTGGGGGACAAGCGCTGCAGCTACAGGCTGCTCTCGGAGGTCCTGTACACGGCAGGCCAGGCCGAGTTCAGCCGTTTCAAGTTCGCGGTGGTCAAGACCGGCAAGAGTGCTGCATCCAGCGGTGATGGATAGATTTCGGCTAGCGAGAGGGCAGGTACCGTCGAGAAGTTCGCAGTCCGCAGGGAGGGCGCAAGGAGCTGAAAGGAGGAGGTTGGCAACATGGCTCAGTCCAACATCCCGTCCACACGCCCTGCCAGTGCAGGCCGCCGCGTCTCCATGCGTTCGACCGGCGTCCGGCGCGTTCCCCCCCAGGCGGTCCAGGCGAACCTGCCAAAGGTCCTGCGCATCGGCCTGATCCAGGGCGGCAGGATCATCGAGGAGCGGATCATCCGCCAGCGCGAGACCGTCTTCGTCGGTCAGAGCGAGAAGAACACCTTCGTCATCGCCCACCCGAAGATGCCGGCCCGCTACGCCCTGTTCGAGGCGAAGGGCGGGCGCTACTCCCTGAACGTCAAGTCGTTCATGGGCGGCCGGCTGTCCACGCAGAAGGGCGTGGTCGACCTTGCGGGCGGAGGGGCACGTCGCATTCCCCTGGACGACAGGAGCAGGGGAAAGGTCACCATGGGCGACGCCACGCTCCTGTTCCAGTTCGTGGTGCCTCCACCCGTCCAGCCCAGGCCCCAGCTCCCCGCTGCGGTCCGGGGCTTCTGGCTCAAGTACGTGATCTCCATGTTCACGCCCGCCGAGGGCATGATCGGCGAGATCTGGCTCGTCACGGCCATGGCGTGCCTCGGGCTCGTGGTCTACTTCTACGTGCACGACTGGCCCGTGGAGGAGGCCGGATTCGACCTGGACAACAAGTTCCTGGCCCTCGTGGTCCAGCCGCCCGAGGACCTTCTCGACAAGGACAAAGGCAAGACGACGGACGAGGGCGAGGGCGACGAGACGGCCAGCGAGGAGGATGAGGCTACCGAGGACTCGAAGCCGAGCAACGAGACGAAGAAGGGGCCCAAGACGCCGCTCACGGCCGAGCAGAAGGCGGCGCTCGAGGCCCAGCGCAAGGCCAGGCTCGAGGCTGCGGTCAAGAAGAGCGGGATCCTGGCGGCCCTGGGGTCGCTGGGAGGCGACGCGGAAGGCGCGGCCGGCTCCGACCTGCTCCGGGGCTCCTCCGTGGCCTCGGACATCGACGGCGTGATGAGCAAGGTGGGCTCCGTCCGCACGGCCAGCGTGGGCGACGTGGGAGGCCAGCTGGGCGGTCCGGCCGGCAGCGAGGGAGGCGGGGACGCGGTCGAGCTGGGCGGCATCAACGCCGGAAAGGCCAGCGGGACGGTGGAGTCCGCCGGCGTGACCGAGAAGAAGGTCAAGGGAAAGGCCACGGTGGGCTCTGGCGACGAGGTCGGCGGTACGGGCATCCTGGACCAGGGCAAGGTGACCAAGACCGTGCGCAAGAGGATGGGCGCCCTGCGCAACTGCTACGAGAAGGCCCTCAAGAAGAACCCCGGCCTGGCGGGCAAGATCGCGGTCAAGTTCACGATCGGCACCTCGGGCCGGGTCACGAGCGCCTCGGCCTCGAGCGACACGCTGGGCGACCCGTCGGTCACCGCCTGCGTGGTGGGCAAGTTCAAGACGTTCTCCTTCGACAAGCCCGAGGGCGGGTCCGTGGTGTACGTCTACCCGATCGTGTTCAAGCCCGGGGGCTGATCCTTCCCGACACGGGGGCGTTTAGAATCCAAACGCACGGCAGGAATGGGGGCTTGACGCACGAGCTTTTTCGAGCATGTGTTTCTTCGAGTAAAAAGAATGAACGTGACTTGAAAGGGCTAGACTAATAGGTTAGATTTGGCAGTCTCTTGAACCCAGGGCAGAGACCCCTGGCGACGGAGGGTCGCGCGATGAAGAAGACCGGACTCAGAACACTCGCCGCATTTCTCATGGTGATCCTGCCGCTGGCGGCCGGCGTGGCCGCCGTGGCCCAGGATGCCGGTGAGGACCCCGCGGCATCGGTCGCCACGGGCGACATGGAGGCGAACGCAAGCTCCATGCTCGAGAAGATGCGGGGCTCGCGCAAGTACGTGCAGAACCTGCTCGATGCGGCCCGCAAGGAGAAGGACATCATCAAGATCACCTGTCTCAACGACAAGCTCACGCAGATCAACGTGAGCGTCAGGACGTTCGAGGACAGGATGATCTCCCTGCGCACGGGGGTCAAGACGGGCGACTCCGAGGCCGTGAACCACGAGTACAACATCCTGTCCGTCCTCAACCAGAAGGTGGACGGGCTCAGGCTCGAGGCCGAGGCCTGCATCGGTGAGACCGAGGGCTACCTCGGAAAGACCGAGATCACGGTCACGCGGCCCGAGGGCGAGGCCGAGCTCGATCCCACGGACTTCGAGTCGGTGGGATCGGACGTGGTGGAGCTGGCGCCGCCGGCTTCTTCCTTCGAATAGGGGACTGCACATCCAGGGTTGAGTTCGGGAAAATCGTGGGATAAGGTAGCGCCTCACGTGGACTCATAAGGGTTGGGATATGCGACAGCGAATTCTGCCGGGTAGTAGACTCACGAGCATGCTGGCTGGCGCCGCGCTCCTCGCGGCCCTCGTCGCCGCGCCCGGGATGGCCCGGGGCCAGCAGTGGGTCGAGAACCGGTCCTACACGGAGGGCATCGGCATCAAGCTGGGCTCCTCCATGGTCTTCCACCCCGGCCTGGGCGTGGAGGCGGGCTACGACTCCAACGTGTTCTACTCCGACGCCGGCACCACGGGCGCCGCGCGGCTCAGGATCGTGCCCTCCATCGCGTTCGCCACGCTGCCGCCCCAGAGGCTCGAGATGGGCGAGGGCGGGCTCACGGGCAAGAAGCCGAGCGTCGAGTTCCGGTTCGGGTTTGCGGGCGTGTACGAGGACTGGTTCGGAAAGAGCGCCCTGCTCGAGAAGCGGCGCGACTTCGGCATCAATGCCGACCTCGCGCTGATCCTGTTCCCGTACGGCAAGTTCCGGCTCAAGATCTGGGACGACTTCTCCCGCACCATCCGGGCGCCCAACGAGTCGATGCGAAACAACTACACCACGGACCACAACGTGGCGGGCCTGGGCCTGCACGTGGTGCCGGGTGCGGCGTTCGACTTCGGACTGGACTACCGCTTCAACATGAACTTCTACGAGCTCGAGTCGCTGCGCGACGCGGGCAACTATCAACGGCACGACATCCAGTTCGGACTCAAGTGGAAGTTCCTGCCCAAGACGGCGTTCGTGTTCAAGGGCGTGGTGAGCCCGTACCTGCGCGCGGCCGACACCCTGGACACGGGAAGCTACTCCTTCCCCCTGTCGAACTCCGTGAACCTGGAGACGAGCATCGGGCTCGTGGGCCTGTTCACGCCGCGCTTCGGCGTGGCCGTCATGATCGGCTACGGCGCCGGGTTCTTCAAGACGGGCGACGATTTCGACTCCGCGGTGGCGAGCGGCGAGCTGCGCTTCTTCGTCACGCCCATGAGCGCCATCCGCGCCGGCTTCGTGCGCGACATCAGGCCCTCCTACTTCACGAACTACTACGTGCGCAACGAGGGCTACCTGTCCTACGAGCAGCTCATCGCGGGCAAGGTGCTCATCAGCGCGAAGGTCCGGCTGGGCTACTGGAAGTACTCGACGCTACGCGAGACCGACGGCAGTGTGAGCGCGGCCTTCAGCCAGAACCCCCGGGTGGACTGGCCGGTCATCAAGGGCATCGGGTTTCTCGAGTACCGCATCACCGACTGGATCGCGATCAACGGCACGTTCGTGTTCACGAGCTCGAAGACGGACAGCTATATCGCGAGCTCCATCGTGCCCGGCGGCTACATCCGCGAGTCGTACTGGAAGATCGAGGTGTTCGGGGGCGTCAGGGCGATGTACTGAGGCCCATGGGCCCATCTTGCCACCGCCTTGTGCCCTGGGCTCTGCTCCTGCCCGTGCCGCTCGCCTGCCTCGCCTTCGCGGCCTGCCCCCCCTCGAACCCGGTCAAGCACCCGCCTCCCGTGGTGCCGGACATGAGCCTGGGCCCGGGCGACATCATCGTGGTCGACGTCTTCAACGAGAAGGAACTCGAGAAGAAGACCTTCCAGGTGGCCCAGGACGGCTCGATCGACTACCCGCTCATCGAGAGGCTGGTCGTTGAGGGACTCAACCCCGAGGCGGTGGCCGGCCTGGTTGCGCTGAAGCTGGTCGATGGAGGCTTCCTCAAGAACCCGCAGGTCTCCGTGCTCGTCGAGGAGTACAACTCCAAGCGCATCCACGTGCTCGGCGAGGTCAAGAAGCCGGGCACCTTCTCCTACGAGGAGGACATGAGCGTGGTCCATGCCATCACGCTCGCGGGCGGGTTCACGCCGCTCGCCAAGGAGAGCCGCGTGTCCATCACGCGCAAGGTCGAGGGCAAGGAGATCGTCTTCGTCGTGGACATGCAGAAGATCGTGAAGAACAAGTCCACGAACGTGCCGCTGCAGGCCGGCGACATCGTCTACATCCCCGAGCGCATCTTCTAGCCCGCGCCCGATCCTCGACGTTTACGTGCTGCCGAGCAGAGCTACCTGCACTGCAGCGGGACGGACGGGTGGCACTTGAGGCAGGATGTGGGGTTCTTCTTGGCCAGCAACCGGCACTTGTCCAGCCAGAGTCCCGGCGATGGATGGGGGGAGACGGAGAACGTGGAGGAGGAGGAGTGGCAGGTGATGCAGTCGCTCTCCGTGTGGCACGAGACGCAGGACGAGAGGTTCTTTCTGGCCTGCACTGAGTGCTTCGACGGCCCGCCGAGCGAGTACCAGCCCGGGGGATGGAACACGTTGCCGGCCGGGACGCCGAGCGTGCTGGGCGAGTCCCAGGCCACACCGGCCTTCCTGTGGCAGGTCAAGCAGAACGCCTGGTAGGAGTGGCAGGCCGAGCAGCGCAGCTCGCCCAGGTTGGCGGACACCGGGTGGAAGTTCAGCCAGTCGCCCGGATGGATGGACTCCGGCTTGACCTTGCCGGCGTGGCAGGCCGCGCAGTCCCGGTCCGTGTGGCAGGCCGCGCACAGCCCGGGGCGCGTGGCCGCCGCAGGGGCGTGCGTGAGCACCCAGGCGCCGTCGTGGTCGGCGCCGTGCATCCATGCGGGAGGCGTGAGGGTCTTGCCCGCCGGCGCGAGCGCGAGCGTGCCCTTCTTGGTCTTCACGTGGCACGGCACGCAGAGGTCCGAGGCGAAGGCCTTGTCGTGCGGGTGGCACTCGATGCATGCCTGCATCGAGGGCAGGAGCGGATTGCGATCGTCGGGCCTGGCCGGATCGAGGGAGTGGCAGGCCGTGCATCCGCCCTTCATCCAGGGCGTGTGCTTCTCGTGGTCGAACCGGATCGCCGCCTTTCCCGCGTGCTCGAAGCGGGCGCTCAGGATCGAGCGCGGCGCGGAGGCGTGGCAGCTCCTGCACGCCCCGGTCAGCGGACCCGTGCACGTGGCCTCGGGATGGCACGCGAGGCAGGCGTCGCTCGAGGGCAGGAGCAGGTCCTTGGACGACGAGCTCGTGGGCGCCTCCTCGTGACAGGCCGCGCAGCCGATCGACTTCTCGACCACGTGCGTCTCGTGGTGCGCCTCGATGCCCAGCGTGGAAGGGCGGAGCAGTCCGCCCTGGTCCGCCGCCGCGGCCCACAGGGCCGCGGCCCCGAGCAGGAGCACCGCCGCGGCGACCGCGATGTGCGCGCGTCGCCCCATCTCAGAACTCCACCACCAGGCGCACGTTCCCGGCCAGCCCGGTCCCGGACACCCTGTTGTTGTACACGTCCAGACCCGCCACCAGGAGCACGGGGCGCACCACGCGCCAGCGCAGGATGGCCGAGCCTCCGGTGGTCAGCCCGTAGTGCTCCCTCCTCAGGGGGTCGTCCCAGAACCACAGGCCCAGGCCCGCTGACGGGACCAGGCGGCCGTCGAGGAGCAGGATCGAGGCCTGCAGGCGCGTGCCGGCGAGCACTCCGCTCTCTCCTCCCGAGCCCCGGGCGGACCAGGCGACCTCCACGGGGTTGAGCCGGGCACGGATGACGAGCCAGCCTCCCGCATCGGAGAGCCTGTCGTCTCCTTCGGGATCGTGCTCCGAGACGTCGGTGAGCCTGAGAAAGGCCCCTGCGGCCAGGGTGAGCCTCGATGAGCGTGGCTTGCCGAGCGTGACGAACGCGCCCACCTCGTCGTGGGGGTCGATGTCGAAGACGTTGAAGATCGAGGCGGAGTCGAACAGCGGCAGCAGGTGCAGGAACCGGATCCCGAACCCCACCAGCGCGTGCGGGAGAACCTCCACCTCGGCATCGATCTCGGAGAACCTCCTCCACACGAGGTCGAACGCCGAGCGGATGCGCACGCTCAGGGGCAGCCCGGGGCCCGAGACGTCGAGGCCGAGGCCGAGCCTCTCGAGCGACACGTGCTTGAAGTGGGGATCCTGCCAGGTCGACCGGTAGGAGATCGTGATCGATCCGGCACCCGGGATCCCGAGCCCCAGTGCGGCGACCAGCAGGGGCCGCGGCCGGGCGATGATCACCTCGGGGTGGACGCCCGCGGGGTAGCCGTCACGGTTGCCCCACGAGACGCCTTCCGGGCTGAAGTCCGCGACGGAGAGGCGCATGTCAGGAGCGAGCTCCAGCCCCGCGGCGAGCTGGAGGGACAGGACCCGCGCCACGCGCAGGCCGAGCTTCAGGCCGTCCATGGCCGCGAATCCGGCCGGATCGAGCAGGAACACCCGGCCCAGGCTGAAGGTGAAGCTGGGGTCCAGTCCGAAGCGGCCCGAGAGGTGACCGGTCAGCAGGCCCACCTGCGTGCGCGACAGGTGGGGGATGAAGCTCGCCTCGTCGTGCGGGTCCAGGCTGGACGACTGTACGCCGAAGTCGTGGTCGAGGCTGAAGTTGAGCACGATGCTCAGCTCCCTGTATGAGCCGGGGTCGCCGGCCTTGCCCAGGAGGTCCGTCCCGTACAGGGACAGCAGCTGGGTGAGCCTGGAGCGCGGGATCGTGAACAGGCCGTCGCGGCCGCGGATGCGATAGGCCTGTCCAATCGTGTCGGACTGGACGGAGAACTCGGCCGCAAGAGCCGGCTCGACCATCGCCACGAGAGCCACGAGCACCGCCGCGGCCCATCCATGCCGGCCATGCATCTGGACTGCGAAAGATAGCACAGTTGCCTCTCATTTGATATGCTCGGCGTCCTGACGATGAGCTACCTGCCGTACCTGGAACGGGTTCTCGCCCTCTACTCCGATGGAGACGGACTGGACGTGGTCATGGAGGCCAGGAGCACCTTCACGGAGCTCTCGGGTCGCTTCAGCGAGGAGGACGCCTGGCACGAGACGTGGAGCCGCCTGTTCCTGGACTGGTTCGGCTTCGACTACGCCGTGGCCCCGTACCGCAGCCCCATCCACCGGTACGTGGTCGAGAGATACGAGGAGATCACCTCGGAGGGCAGCCTGACCCTCTTCAGGGGTCTGCTCGCCACCCACAGGTCCATCTTCGAGGTCCGCAGGTGGTCGGGCGGGAAGCTGAGGCTCGTGGACGTGATCGGCGGAGGCCGGTGGGTCCTCGAGCAGCCGTTTGCCCTGGGAGGACTGCGGTCCGGCGACATCATCGACGCGAGGATCGTGCCCATGCAGGGGGAGCTGACGCTGGGTGCGGGCATCATCTTCCATCCCGACGAGGCCGTGCCGTACATCAGCGCGCTCGTCGAGCACCTCCGCGACAGGGGACAGCTCGGGTGGAAGACGGTCCATCTCCTGGCAAGGATGAACCTGCAGCACCTGCAGGGCCCCTCGCTCAAGCTCAGGAGCATCTACACGCCCAAGTCGTTCCTGATCCGATCGTACGTCTGAGCGGAGCGCTCAGGGCGCACCTCACCCGAGGTCGAGGCGGGAGAGATCTGCTTGTGTACCTAGGAGGCTGGGACTAGGCCGCGGGCGCTGCGCCGCCGGCCTGCTGCCACAGCTCGTTGAGGTCTTCCTGGATCATCTTCGTGGAGAGGCCCAGGATGAAGGTGAAGATGACGTACTTCGTGGACTTGTCCTCGGCGGGCAGCCCGGCGGCCTGGCGCGCCTGCATGATCCAGCCGCCCATCTTCCAGGCGTGGAACAGCGGCCCGATGCCCGTCACGAAGCAGAGGATGGGCGCGATGATCGGGTTGATGTCGTCCGTCTGCATGAACTCCTTGAGCTCGGTCTCCGTCTTCCAGATCCAGTAGGCAAGACCGATACCACAGGTCACGAACGAGAGAATCCACCACGTGATTCCGCTTCTCTCTTCTCCCTTGGGTCCTGGCATTTGGTTTCCTCCCTGAAACTTAAGGTGTCTTCAGTCAGTCTTTCTTTTGCGTGATCCCCGATCGATTCAAATATGATCGTGAGAATTGCGGTGATTCTAGAGGTGGGGTCCCGGCTTTGTCAAGACATGATGTGGTATTTATTGGCGGACGAGCGGCACTGCGTGAAGAAGGAAATCGCGATACTCGCCTCCGTGGCTTTCGGGTCCATGGCTGCCGGCTTCCTCATCGTCCTGCTCATCCTCGGGCCGGGAGAGAAGCGAACGCTGCCGGACCCCTTCGCCGGCGGTGCGAGCACGCAGCCCGACGAGGGGGCCCCCCGGACCCCGGCCAAGACCCCGGGGAAGTCGCCCGCCAGGGCGCCCGACGAGCCCGCACCCGCACCGCTGCCGGAGCCCGCACCGTCCGAGCCCGCGGCCGACAAGACGCATGCCCCGGTTCCACCGTCGGGAAAGCTGGCCCTCGCGGCCGGCGATCCGTTCATCTGGCGCTGCTGGGCCGAGGCGGGGAGCGATCCGCTCGAGAAGGACCGGTGCGGCTCCCTGCCCGGCGTCGAGAAGATCGTATCGGACAACCTGGGCGTGATCGAGAGGTGCGTCCTCGACACGGCCGGCGAGTCCGCAACGGGCAAGCTCAGCCTGGCGCTCAAGCTCGACTTCTCGTCCGGCCAGGTGAAGGCCTGGCTGGGCAACTCCACAACGGTGGAGGGGATGGACGCCATCTCCGGGTGTCTGAGAGTCGGGTTCGAGGACACGGCTCCGCCCTCGATCGACCACGACTACCCGCGCTACATCGTCTTCTTCACCATCACGGTCGGGTGACCGGGTGGCCGAGCGGCATCTCGTCAGGCGCGTCATCGCCTACTCCATCGACGCGACCCTCACGTGCGGCGTGCTCATGTCGACCCTCGCAGCGATCCTGCTGGGCGTCATCATCAGCCCGGAGCCCGATCAGCTTTCCATACCGGCCGCGGTCATGATCGCCGCCTCGTTCCTCGTGGCCGTGCCGCTGGGGTTCGGCTTCTTTCTCCTGCGCGACGGGCTGCTGGGCGGGAGTCCGGGAAAGCACGTCTGCGGGCTGCGCGTCGTGGACGTCCGGACGGGCGCTCCGTGCCGCCCGCTCCAGTCCCTTGTTCGGAACCTGCTGCTGCTCGCCGTGGGCACGTTCGATCTCCTCGTCCCGTTCTTCAGGAGCGACGGGCGGCGCATCGGCGACACGGTGGCCGGAACGCTCGTCGTCAGGCGTTCCTGAGTCACTGGTAGGAGTGCAGGCTGGATTCGGTCGTGGGCAGGACGTTCACTCCGAGATAGGTGAACAGCACGGCGGCCAGGCCGCAGAGAACGACGACGGCGAGCCTCCTGCCGCGCCATCCCGGCACGTGACTGAGGTGCAGGTAGGCCGCGTAGACGAACCAGGTCACGAGGGCCCACGTCTCCTTGGGATCCCAGGTCCAGTAGTCCCCCCATGCCTCCTTGGCCCACACGCCTCCGATGAAGAGTCCGAGCGTCAGCAGGACGAATCCGAACTTGACCGCGCCGTGCATCCAGGAGGCGAGATCCACGCTACGCGAGCCGAGCAGATGCTCCCGGCCGTGCTCGATGGGGCCGGGATGGATCAGGAAGATGGCGGCCGCGCCTCCGGCGACCACCAGCGCCGCGTAGCCGAAGAAGTACACCACCACGTGCGGGATGAACCAGATGCTCTGCAGGGCCGCGGGAAGCGTGGCGATCTCCCGGTCCATCCTCGCCACGGCGTACAGGATCGACGCCGCCGAGGCGAGCGCCGCGGGCAGGCCCAGGACGCGCATGCGGTAGGCCGCCTCCACGAACAGGTACACGAGCGCGATGCAGGCGGCCAGGAGCACGAGCGACTCGTGCAGGGTCTTGAAGGGCGGACGGTCCGCCTCTAGCCACTTGCCGACGATGACCGCCACGTTGAGCGCCATCGCGACGCACATGATGGCGACCGGTGCGGACCTGATCCGCGCCGAGCGCTTCCACCACAGCAGGGCGTAGGCCGCCGCCGCGGCGCAGTAGGCGCCGAGCGTCACCGAGAGCATCGCGCCTCCCTGCGTCGGCGCCCGAGGAAGGGGCCGAGGTAGAAGGCGACGAGCACTCCCACCGTGCACAGGACGAAGCCCGCGTACACCAGCGGCAGGCCGGGATCGCGCACCACCTGGAACCCGGAGAACGTCTCGTCCCGGGGGTTGAAGTCGGACTGGTAGATCGCGAAGCCGCGGTGGCGCAGGGGGTGGTTCACCTCGATCGTCTGCGTCCTGACCGTTCGGCCGTCCTCGATGACGCTCACCGTGCTCAGGTAGTCCTGGTCCGAGTCCTGCCTGCGCGCCAGGACGATGTGCATCCCGCCGCCCAGATCGGCGGCGTGACCCTCCTGCAGGAACAGGGGCCTGCCTCCGGCGCCGCCCTGCAGGATCCGGACGACCGGCCTGAAGGGACTGTCCGAGCGCGTCCGGTTCTCCGTGGTGACCGAGGCGGACTCGATGAGGTCCAGGACCTTCACGTCCACGCCGCCCAGGCGGATGGTGGCGCCACGTTCCGGAAGAGGCTGAGGCTCTCCGCCGCCCACGCGCAGGATCTCGCCTCTCTCTCCCGTGATGACCCAGCTCTCGAGGTCTCCGGAGGCCGGCTCGTGGCTGTAGCGCAGGCCCGCGAGCGGGGACTCCGGATCCGAGGAGTGGAAGGAAGGGTACTTCGCGAACAGCCAGGAGGCTTCCCGGACCTCACCGGCCGGGCCGAGGAGCTCCACGCGCAGGGCGGGATTCACGGGCTGGTCCGAGCGGTTGCGTGCCGTGCCGATCTGCACGTCGAGGACGATGTCGTTGTAGAAGGCCTTGACCCGGAAGCGCTCGCCCTTCTCGTTCAGGACGTGGGAGGAGCCCACCTCGACCCGCAGCGGCCCGCTGTCCGTGACCACGACGTGTGGAGACGGCGGGCCTTCGCCCTCTCCCAGATAGGCCCGGGCATCGGCCTCCCTCCAGAAGAAGGTGACGAGCGCACCCGCGCCGACCCGGATCCTCGCATCCTCGAGGCGGCCCGTGTCGAGCATCCAGGCACTCTGGCCCTCCTCGATTCCCAGCCCCACGGCCGGCACGCCCTCCTCCCGGTCCCGTGCGGGTTCCACGTGGAGTCTCGGCTCGTGATCCGGCCAGTAGTCGGTGACGCGCACGTCGAAGCGCGCGAGGCTGCCGGGTGCACCGAGTGCCTCCGCCGGATCCACGGAGGCGACCAGCTCCTGTCCGGCCTCATCCACGGAGAAGACCCTGAGCCTGATCTCGGGCTCGTAGCTCAGGAGCTGGAAGTCGTCGAGCCTCAGTGTGAACCCGAGATCCGTCGGGGTCATCCCTCCGGCCGAGGAGACGAGGAACGAGCGCGCCGTCTCTCCCTCGTGCATCTCGAGCCTTCCCTTCACCCCACCGAAGGACTGCAGGGCCGCTCCGGCCAGCACGAGGAGGCAGCCGGCATGCGCGGCGAGCACCCCCAGCCTCCTCGCGTCCACGGACCGGCTTCGCAGGAAGCTCAGAACGAGGCCGGCCGCCGCCGTGCCCGTGACGAAGGCGAAGGGCATCGAGTGGAACACGTCGTCGAGGAGAAGGTAGAAGATGAAGCGTGCCGCTCCTCCGTACGTGGCCTCGTACTCGTGCGCCGGGACGGCCTGGAGGAGCAAGGTGCCGATGATCCCGTAGGCCGTGAGCGCGGCGAGCGTGGCCACGGCCAGGTGCCTGGAGGAGAGGAACAGGAGCCTCCGGCGCGTGCTTCCCAGCGCGAGGAGCAGGACGCATGTGGCGATGCCGGCCAGCATGGAGGCGAGGGGCCGGCTCGCCTGCGCCGGTGCCCATATCCTCTCGACCGCGTGCTGGACCAGGAATCCTGCTCCCGCGATGGCCGCCACGGCCTGGAACGTTGCCCGGAGCGAGACGGGCCGGCTGTTTTCGGTGCGGGACATGGCAGGTCGAGTTTACCCATCGGGCAGTGATCGGCAATAGGCTGGAGCGGGCCCGTCGTCGCGCGAGGAGATTCGGTTGACACGGTGCCGGGCCGCCGTTACAAAATTCACCCGGGTGTGTATTCTTTCACCGCCGTGCCAGGAGGATCCGAGATGAACGACGAGAGGAAGCCGAAGATCAAACGCATCGCCTCGACGAAGTCCATGGGACTGCTCATGCGCGACTACTTCGTCGAGCTGGCCGAGGCCGCGGAGGATCCTGGCCGGAAGGTGGCCTGGTGCACGAGCGTGGGCCCGGCGGAGCTGCTCAGGTCCTTCGGCTTCGACGTCTACTTCCCCGAGAACCACGGCGCCATGCTCGGCTCGGCCCGGATGGCGGCCGACCTGATCCCGCGTGCGAACGCGCTGGGGTACTCGCCGGACATCTGCTCCTACCTCACGAGCGACGTGGGAGCCTTCCTCGCGGGCGTGAGCCCCATGACCAAGGTGGACGAGCGCATCAAGGGCGTTCCCGGGCCCGACGTCCTGGTCTTCAACACCAACCAGTGCAGGGACGTGCAGGACTGGTTCCTGTGGTACGGTCGGCACTTCGACGTGCCCGTCATCGGCGTGCACTCCTACGCGGGCATCGGTGACGTGCGGGACCTGCACGTCAAGTCCATCGCGGGGCAGATGGAGGCGCTCGTCCCCGAGCTCGAGCGGATCTCGGGCACGAAGTTCGACATCGACCGGCTGCGCGAGGTGGTCGGGCTGAGCCGGCGCTGCTCCGAGCTCTGGAAGGAGGTCCTGGACACGGCGAGCGCGCGCCCCGCGCCGCTCACGTTCTTCGACGGCACGATCCTCATGGGCCCGGCCGTCGTGCTCAGGGGCGACTCCCGGGCGAACGAGTTCTACGAGACCCTCATCGCGGAGCTGAGGCAGAGGATCGACGAGGGCGAGGGCGCCGTGGAGGACGAGGCCTACAGGATCTACTGGGAGGGCATGCCCATCTGGGGCAGGCTGCGCGCGAACGCCACGCTCTTCCTGGAGAACAGGGCGTGCGTCGTGGCCTCGACCTACTGCAACTCGTGGATCTTCCAGGACCTCGATCCGGAGGATCCCTTCATGAGCATGGCGCGGGCGTACACGAAGCTGTTCATCGTGCGCAACGACGAGTTCAAGGAGAGGTACATCGACGAGATGCTCGACGTCTTCTCGGTGGACGGCATCCTGTTCCACGACGCCAAGACGTGCCCGAACAACTCCAACAGCCGCTACGGCATGCCCGAGCGCTACGTGGAGGACAAGGGCGTGCCCACGCTCGTCATTAACGGCGATCTCAACGACATGAGGCTCGTCTCGGACGAGCAGATGGTGACCAACGTGGAGGCCTTCATCGAGCAGCTCGCCGAGCGAAAGGACGCATGAGCGATCTCTTCTGCGGCGTGGACGCCGGCGCGGCGGCCACGAAGGTGGTCCTCGTCGACCCGTCCGGCGGCGTGGTGGGTAGCTCGGTCCGCCGCTCCGGCGTGGACTTCACCTCGACCGCACGGAGGAACCTCGAGGATGCGCTGGCGCAGGCCGGGGCGGCCAGGGACGCGATCCGCAGAACAGTGTCCACGGGCTACGGCCGCACGAACGTGGACTTCGCCGACGAGACGATGACCGAGATCGCCTGCCATGCGACCGCCGTCCATCATGCGTTCCCCAGGCCCGTCACGGTCGTCGACATCGGCGGCCAGGACTCGAAGGTGATCCGGATCGACGCGGACGGCCGCCGCGTGAACTTCAAGATGAACAGGAAGTGTGCCGCGGGCACGGGGGCATTTCTCGAGGAGATCGGCCTGAGGCTGGACGTGGAGCTCACCGAGCTCGACAGGCTCGCCCACGAGGCATCCGATCCCGTGAGCCTTGGCAGCTTCTGCACCGTGTTCACGAAGACCGAGGTCCTCGGCCTCATCCGGCAGGGGCGGAGGATCGAGGACATCGCGCACGGCGTCTACGACTCCGTCGCAAAGCGCATCCTCGAGATGGATCCGCTCACGGGCGAGGTCGTCATGACCGGCGGCGTGGTGGAGCACAATCCCATGGTCGCCACGCTCCTCTCGTCGAGGATCGGCCGCCAGGTTCACGTTCTCGAACGCGCCCAGCTCGCCGGCGCCCACGGCGCCGCGCTCAGGGCCATCGGCGGGGGGGCCAAGGAGAAGACAGATGCTTGACGGACTCTACAAGCCAAGGGCCGTGGCCGTGATCGGGGCCTCCACCAAGACCCTGAGCATCGGCTACAGGGTGCTCGAGAACCTGAGGATGCACGACTTCAGGGGGCCCATCTTCCCGATCAACCCCAGGGAGCGGTCCGTGCGCAGCTTCCGGTGCTACAGGTCGGTCCTCGAGGTTCCCGACGAGATCGACCTCGCGAACATCTGCATCCCGGCGAAGTTCGTTCCCAAGGCCGTCGAGGAGTGCGGCGAGAAGGGGATCAAGTTCGTGATCATCCACTCGGCCGGCTTCCGTGAGGTGGGCGAGAAGGGCCAGGCGCTCGAGAACGAGGTGCTCGAGACGGCCCGCAGGTACGGGATCCGCATCTACGGTCCCAACTCCCAGGGGGTGATGAACTCGGATCCCGAGGTCAGCCTGTACGCGAACTTCACCTTCACTCCCATGAAGCCGGGCAACATCTCGATCCTCGCCCAGTCGGGAGGGGTCGCGGAGCTGCTCAACCTGAACCTGGAGCGCATCGGCGTCGGCTTCCGCATGTACGGCTCGAACGGCAACGCGTCGGACATCTCGATCGACGAGCTCCTCGAGTACTTTGGCAGCGACGACGAGACCCGGGTCATCATGCTCTACGTGGAGAGCTTTCAGGATCCACAGCGCTTCGTGGAGGTGGCCTCCGCGATCACGCCCCACAAGCCGATCCTCGCCATCAAGTCCGGCACGAGCGAGGAGGGCGCCCGCGCCATCACGTCGCACACCGGCGCCCTCCTTGACGTGGACACGTCGACGGACGTGATCTTCGAGAAGGCCGGCGTCATCCGTTTCCACACGCAGGAGGATCTCGTCCAGGCGGCCGTGGCGTTCTCCAGGCAGCCGCCGCCGCGGGGCAACACCGTCACCGTGGTGACCAATGCCGGCGGTCCCGCGATCCAGGCGACGGACCAGGCCATGGCCCTGGATCTCGGCCTCACGAAGCTCTCCGGGAAGACGCAGCAGGCGCTCCGGGAGTGCCTCAACCCCATGTCCTCCGTGCGCAACCCCGTGGACACGACGGCCACCGCCGGCCCCGACGAGTTCGGCCCAATCATGAAGATCCTGGCCGACGATCCGGACGTCCATTCGCTGCTCCTGACCCTCGTCACCCCGTTCTTCGTGGACAACATGGGCGTGGCCGAGCAGATCACGGGTGCGCTCGAGGGCTGCGGCAAGCCCGTCGTGGCGACCTACATGACCAACGAGAACTGGGCTCACGTGATCCAGAAGGTCCGCGACGCCGGCATCCCCGTGTTCGACTATCCCGAGACCGCGGCACGCGTGCTCGCCGCCATGGCGCGCTACGTGGCCATCCGCGACCGCGACCCGGGCGAGGCAGAGACGCTCGAGGTGGACGCGGACGCGGCACGCAAGGTACTGGCTGACGCGAAACCCTCCGGCGACGGCTTCCTCCCGGCGGCGGACGTGACGCGCCTGCTCGCCGCCTACTCCATCTCCCTGGCTCGCAGCGTCCGCTCTACGAGCGGCTCCGGGGCGGCCGGCGCCGCGTCCGATCTGCGGTTCCCCGTGGTCCTCAAGGTGGACCACGAGGACGTCGTCCACAAGACCGACGAGGGCGGCGTGGTCCTGGACATCCCCGACGCCGGGGCGCTCGAGCGCGCCGTGGCCGAGATGGACACTCGCTTCGCGGGGCGCTCCATCGCGCCGGCCTACGTGGTGCAGGAGTTCCTCACCGGCGGCCGCGAGGTGATCATGGGCCTGAAGGACGCGGCCGGCGCCGGAACCATGATCATGATCGGCACCGGCGGCATCTACACCGAGGTGCTGCGCGACGCGCAGTTCCGCCTCGCGCCTCTCACGCGGACCGACGCCCGGTCCATGATCGCTGCGCTCAAGGGCCACTCCATCCTGGCCGGAACGCGCGGCGAGCCGTCCGTCGACATGGAGTCCCTCGAGGACATCCTCCTGAAGCTGGGCCAGATGGCCGGAGATCTGCCCGAGATCGTGGAGATGGATCTCAACCCCGTGCTCGCCTTCGCCGAGCCCGGCCGGACCGCCGTCGTGGACGCCCGCATCCGCGTCAGATCCTAGAGCGAGGAGGAACCGCCATGGCCAACTGGATCGATCTCGGACGCATGATGGGCGTGAACGCGAAGAAGTGGCCCGGTGCCGTCGCTCTCGCAGACGCCGGCCGCTCGTTCACCTACGCGCAGACGGACGAGAGGTGCTGCCGGTTGGCGAACGCCCTGCTCGGCCTCGGGCTCGAGAAGGGCGACAAGGTGGCCGTGCTGCTCGAGAACAACATCGAGATCTGCGAGGCGTACATCGCCGCGGCCAGGGCGGGGCTCGTTCTGGTGCCCGTGAACTTCCGACTCGTCGCGCCCGAGGTGCGCTACATCCTGGAGTTCGGCGACGTCAGGGCCGTGATCACCGAGGACGAGTTCGCGCCCGTGATCGACGAGATCCGCGGACAGCTGCCGGCGATCGACGACGGAAGGTACGTGAACGTGGGAGGCGGGCGCGAGGGCTACGTCGAGTACGAGACGCTGCTCGCGAGAGGATCGAGCGAGCCGCCGCAGGTGGACGTGAGGCCGCAGGACACGTGGATCATGCTGTTCACCTCCGGCACCACGGGAAAGCCAAAGGGCGTCTTGAGGACGCACGAGTCCTACGCGGCGTTCTACCTCATCAACGCCGTGGACTTCAGGTTCCACCGCGGCGAGGTGTGCTTGAACGTCATGCCCCTGTGCCACGTCAACTCCACCTTCTTCACGCTCAACGTGCTGTACCAGGGAGGCAAGGTCTACGTGCACCCGGCGCGCTCCTTCCGGCCTCTCGAGGTCTTCGAGATCATCGAGAAGGAGAAGATCACGTTCATCTCCCTGGTGCCGACCCACTACCAGGTGTTGCTGAGCGTTGAGGCCGAGGAGAGGGCGAAGTTCGACATCTCCTCGGTCGACAAGCTCCTGTGCTCGAGCGCGCCGGCCCGCTGCGCGATCAAGCTGGGCATCATGGAGCTCTTCCCGGGAGTCGATCTCTACGAGGGCTACGGATCGACCGAGGCTGGCATCGTCACCACGCTCATGCCGGACGAGCAGATGGACCATCTCGGGGCCATCGGCCGCGAGAGCTCGGGCACGGATTTCGTCAAGATCCTCGACGAGAACGGCGACCCGGTCGAGCGCGGCCAGGTGGGGGAGCTGTACTCGCGCTCGCCCATGATGTTCGCCGAGTACTACAAGATGCCCGAGAAGACCGCGGAGAGCTTCCGGGGGGAGTGGTTCACGGCCAGGGACATGGCCAGGGAGGACGAGGACGGCTACTTCCACATCGTGGATCGCAAGGACAACATGATCATCACCGGAGGCGAGAAGGTCTTCCCCACGGAGGTGGAGGCCGTCGTGGCGTCACACCAGGCCGTGTACGACTGCGCCGTCATCGGCCTGCCTCATCCAAAGTGGGGCGATCAGGTCACGGTCGTCGTCGTCCTCAAGCCCGGGCAGGACGCGACGGCCGAGGAGATCACGAGCCACTGCCGCGACAAGGTGGCCGGGTACAAGCTTCCGCGCAGGGTCGTGTTCATCGAGGACGATGACATGCCGCGCACTGCCACGGGCAAGATCCTGCACCGCATCCTGCGCGAGCGCTACGGCGACTAGCCGGCCGTGGCGGGGGTATCGCGCAGGCAGGGGCCGTACTCCGAGGCCGTGATCACCCTTCTCGGCCTGGCCACCGTGTTCTTTCTCGGCAGCTTGCCGCCTCCGGGCATCGACCTCGAGGGCCTCGCACGTCTCTCCAACGAGACGGCGCAGAGCGTGAGGGCCGGTGCGCTGGGCATGGCTCCGTTCATCCCCGCCTTCCTCGCCGTGGAGCTCGCGCTCGCGCTCTGGGCGCTCGCGGCGCGGCGGTCCGAGCCCGGTCCGCGCGGCAGGAGGTGGGCGCTGGCCGCCGCGTTCGCGCTCGCGCTTGGCGCGAGCCTCGTGCAGGCCCACTCCATCGCGGGCTTTCTCGACGGCCTGGGCGTGCTGACGTCGCGGTTCCACCTGATGCTCACGCTCGTGAGCCTGACCATGGTCACGGGACTCGTCCTGCTCGCGATCTCGCGCTGGGGCATGGGCAACGGGTTCTCACTCGCGATCCTCGTGTCCGTGATCCTGCAGGCCCGCGACTGGATAGGGGTCCTGAGTGCGCCCGGGAGGGACTGGGCCGACGCGCCCTCGATTCCCCTGTACGTTCTCGGCGGCGGCGGCCTCATCGCGGCCTGCGTGGTGCTCCTGCGGGCGCGGGAGGGCAGGAAGCTGCACGTCTCCGTTCCCCTGCTCGCGGCGGGCGCCGTGCCGCTCGTGGTCGCCGGCTTCGTTCCGTCTCTCTTCGACCTGACAGGCATCGAGGCGGGGTGGAGCCTGTACGGAGCCCAGGCGTCCGTGATCCTCGTCTCGGCCGTGCTCCTCTCGTGGCTCTTCCGGCTGCCGGCGAGGGTGAGGCTCGCGGTTCCGGAGTCCCGCGGCGAGGGTCTCACGCAGCGGCTCGTCATCATGGGCATGGGCTCCGCGCTCATGCTCTTCACGCTGCATCTCGGGGCCGGCGTGGCCGATCGCACGCCGGGCTTCTTCCTGTCCGTTGCCGCCGCCGACCTGCTCGTGGCCGTGGCGGTGTGCCTCGACCTGGCCGACCGGGCATCGTTCAGGTGGCGCTTCGGCCTGCGCCAGGTGGTCGAGGTCGCCGTGATCCACACCGCGTTCGAGGCCGATGCCGCATCACGAAGGCTCTCGGAGGCCGGGATCGACCACCATGTCCAGGGCCTGCGCCACAGGTGCGTGATGTACGTCCTCGCCTCGTTCGTGGAGATGCGGGTTCTTGTCTCCGAGGCGGATCTGGTGCGGGCCAGAGTTGCTCTCAAGTCGGCCGAGGGGAACAGGTGATCATGTCCGAAAACGCTTTCAGCGTGGTGGGTTTGCCGTTTACGGTTGAGGC
>JAFDER010000421.1 GCA_019310245.1 Deltaproteobacteria bacterium | reverse complement strand
TCAGGACCTCCTCTTCGGGTTCGGCAGCATCGAGTTTTCCCGGTTCTTCTCACTGGTGGACGAGCCAATCGGAACTCGCGCTCGCGGAGGGCGTTCCCTCACACGAGTAGATAGCCGGATGCGCCTGTTCGTCAAATCGGCCCCTCCGCTATATGAAGGCACATTTCCCATTCCGACCTTGTCCACGTCATCTCCAATTCCTTTTCATGGAATTTTATCCCCCGTTCTGGTGTGCAACAAGGTCCCCACTGCATTCCTGTCCTCTTCTGATGAGCTGATCATTGACGTTGCCCCGGTTCAGTGGACAGGTTGATCATGCTGCCTCAGCAGCCTCCCTAATAGCAAGCCTCTCGAAATCCACAGGACTGACGTAGCCCAGATACGAGTGGCTGCGCTTTCTGTTGTAGAACACTTCTATATACTCATGGATCGCGATCCTGGCCTCTTCGTGTGTCGCGAAGTCGGTTAAGTCGAGCAGTTCGTTTTCAAGAGTCCCGAAGAAGCTCTCGGCAACGGCGTTATCCCAGCAGTCACCCTTGCGGCTCATGCTGCAGAGAAGGCCAAAGAGGCAAAGCACCTCCTGGTAATCATTGCTCGCGTACTGGCTCCCTCTGTCGGAATGATGGATGCATCCATGCGGTGGATTGCGAAGCCACAAAGCCATCCTCAGCGCCTTCAGGACGAGCTCTGTGCGCATGTTGTCGTCCATGGCCCATCCCACCACTCTGCGCGAGTACAGGTCGATGACGACGGCCAGGTACATGAAGCCTCGCAACGTCCACACATACGTGATGTCGCCGACCCAGGCCTGGTTGGGACCGTCCATGTCGAATCTGCGCTCGAGGAGATTCGGAGCGACAACGAGATCGTGATCCGAGTCAGTCGTCCGGCGATATGGCTTCTTTCGACGGGCCTGAATGCCGTCCTGCGCCATCAGCCTGGCGACACGCTTGCGACTCACGTCGTACCCCTGCTTCTTGAGCTCAGCATGGATCCGCGGACTGCCATAGAGCCCTCGGCTGCGCTGGTAGATGACCCTGATCTTCTCCAGCATCTTTGCGTCTTGCTGGTCTCTCTCTGAGATGCTTCTGTGCTCCCATGCATAGTAGCCACTGCGAGAAACCTCCAGCACCCTGCACATCAACGAGATCGGAAAATTAGCCTTCTCCACCCAGATCACTTCGAATCGGGATCGCTCTCTTTGGCGAAGAAGGCTGTCGCTTTTTTTAAGAAGTCACGCTCCATCTTCAGTCGGCGGGTTTCCCTGCGCAGTCGCTTCAACTCCGCTCTCTCTGATTCGGTGAGTTCCCCAGTTTCCCCTTCTCCAGCTTCGATCCTCGCCTTCCTCACCCAGTTCTGGAGCGTGTTCTGAGGTATGCCCAACTCCATGGCGATCTTGCTAGCCGACTCTCCACTGACCTTGACCAGCTTGACCGCTTCCTCTTTCTGCTCCTTCGTGTAGTGTTTCTTTTTCCGGCCCGGCATGTTCACCTCCGGGGGCTATTATCGCCCCTAAGTTAGGTGTCCACCAGACCGGGGCAAGCTCAGGTCCATGATCTGGATGCCCTCGGACTCGGTGCGGTTTCTCAGGAAGGTGTTGCCCGGACCGCAGGGGCCCCAGTAGTCGGCCACGTCGATCTCCTGGACGGTGTTTGCCTCGAACAGGTTCATGTTGGGGTAGTGGCCGTGCAGGGAGATGTCGCAGGGCGTCCAGTCGCCCTCGTCCGTGAAGTTGTCGGTGGAGTAGTTGTAGCCGAACACGTTGCCCGTGGCGCCGACCTGCACGAGCATGGAGTGGCGCAGGTGCTCGAAGACGTTGTTCTCGACGAGGCAGGCGGTGGTGTGGTTGCCGAGGTTCGTCCCGTATCCGTGGCCTCCGCCGCCGTAATCGTGGGCGTGGTGGAAGTAGGAGTCGCGGATCTCGCACCACAGGACCGAGCTCGTGGAGACGTGCGAGCGGGACGTGTCCTCGCTGATGCAGTCGCGCATCCAGACCCTGGCGGCGTTCTTGAACTCCACGGTGGCCCGGTCGTTCGTATCGAGGCGGCGCAGGTACAGGCCCTGCAGGCCGGCGTTCTCGACCAGGCCCATGGGGCGGATCACGGGGTCCCAGCCCGCGTCGTAGTCGATGTGCAGGGGAGGCTCGACGGTGAGCGTGTCGCCGGCGACGGATGCGATCCGGAACATCTGGCCCACGGCGTCCTCGGGCACCCAGGAGGCGTCCCTCCACTCGCCCTCTGGGTCCATGGCCTGCCAGTTGTTGGCCTGCTTGAGCTCGGCGTAGCCTCCCGGGGTGAAGGCCGAGGCGTCCGAGACGGTGAGGCTGGTCGAGCCCTGGTCGTGGCCGGACGTGACGTCCACGTACTCGCCCCGGTCGTAGGTCACGATGTCGATGGCCATCTCGTCGGTGTCGAAGTGAAGGCGGGTGCTCTCGGGCCCCTCGCCGCACAGGACGATGCCCTTGTCGATGGTGAGCCCGGAGCGCAGGAGGTAGGTGCCGGCGGGGATGCGGATGGCGGTGCCCTCGTCCGCGGCCTCGATGGCGGCGGCAAAGGCGGCATGGTCGTCGGTCGAGCCGTCTGCCACCGCGCCGAAGTCCAGGACGCTCGGGGCCTCCGCGGGGCAGGCCGTGGCCGGGTCCGGGATGCCGCCGGGCACGCCGGGCCTCCAGTCGATGTACCGGTCCGACGGGACCTCCGGGTCCCAGTCCGGCCTTTCGTCCTTTGCCTTGCAGGAAACCGCGAGGATGGGAATCAGCAGGGACGTTGTGAAGATCGCGAGTCTCGGAGCGGTCGAAGGCGGCATGATCCACATTCTACACTCTCCGGGTTCGGGTGCCAGCGGTGAGGCTGTTGCCGGGCTGGCATCGAGGCGGTAAGGTCGAGCGCATGAAGCCCTGGAGCACCAGCGGATTGGTCCTCCTGACCGTGATGTGCCTTGCGGGACACGCGTCCGCGGGCGAGAAGGTCAAGTGGAAGAAGCACGGCTACAAGAAGGGCGTGACCGTGTACACGAAGCCCGTGGAGGGCAGCAAGATCCCCAGGGTCAAGGGCGTCACGAAGCTCGGTGCGACGACCGACGAGGTGTGGGAGCACATCAACGATCCCGAGACCCGGAAGAGGGGCTTCGAGGTCTTCAAGGAGCTCGGCCCGTGCGGCAAGGACTGCACGTACATCTACCAGAAGGTCTCCCATGGACGTACAGGCGATGGTGGAAGAAGACGGACGAGAAGGACGTGCAGGGGACGGGCGCCATCCTGGCCGACGACATTTCCGGCGCATGGCTCATCCAGCCGCTCGACGGCGGCGCGTCGACCCGCCTGACCCTGATCAACCACATGGATCTGGGCGGGAAGATATCGAAGAAGATGTTCGCGATGGGCTTCGTCAAGAGCGTCTACAAGATCCTCGGCAAGTACATCGACTCGTTCTAGAAAGCGGGCTCGTAGACGGGGTCCCCGCCCTGGAGCACGTGGTAGCGGGCGGAGGAGAAGACGTGGAAGGTCTGGGTGGTCAGATCGGAATCGGGCCACCGGATCGTCACGTCGGCCTCGCACTCGGCGCCCAGGCCGAAGTGCAGGGTCAGGTCGTGCTGGATGCCGCCCTGGCCGTGGCCTCCGTCCACCTGCTGGGTCTGGGTCACGCCGCCGGCCGTGACCTCGACGCGGGCGCCGATGGCCGAGCGGTTGGCCTCTACGCCCTCGAGCCGGAGCTGGATCCAGTTCGACTCATCGCCCATGGTGTTGAGCAGGAGCCTCACCTGGGAGGTTTCGTTGCACTCGATGGATCCATATCCCGAGCAGCGCATCCGGGAGTGGCCGATCATCATGTCCAGGTCGCCGTCGCGGTCGAAGTCGGCGATGGCCACTCCGTGGGCGCGGTACGCCATGAAGTAATCCTCGACGGGCAGGAGCTCGAACGAGAGCGGCGAGCTCTGGTGGAAGAGAAGGGCCTTGCAGCCCGGGTAGTCCGATGAGCCGATGTAGACGTCGGGCCAGCCGTCCGAGTCGAAGTCGAGGATCGCGTTCTTCATGTCGCCGTCGTTCCAGTTGGGGGGGTGGTCCCGGACCAGGCCCGTCACGTCGTTGCCCGGGCGGTCGAAGCGCACGAGGGGATCGCCCGTGTTGATCATGAGCTCCGTGGGATCCGATGGCGGCCCCACGTCCCAGTGCACGATCTCGCCCGTCAGCAGGTCGAAGTCGCCGTCGTTGTCCACGTCCGCGCAGACCGTGGTGCCGGAGTTGCCGCCCAGGCGGTAGGGCTCGCGTCCGTAGCCGTGGTCCCAGCGGTAGGCGCCGCCAAAGCCTGCAAACAGCGCCGTGCAGACGGAGTAGTCGGCCGGCGTCGGGGCCGTGTCGCAGTCCTCCTCCGTGGGGTTGTCCTCGCAGAAGCACTGGGCGTTGAGGTCGAGCCCCCAGTCGTCGCGGTGGTCGAACGCGTAGCCCGAGGCCACGGACTCGTTGACATAGCCGGTGGCCGTGGCGCGCCAGAGATGGTTCGGGGCGCGGCCGTAGGACGAGGCGAGGAGCTCCGGCATCCCGTCGTCGTTGAGATCGCATGCCAGCGACGACCAGGCCCATGAGTGGGCTTCGGCCCTGTTGATCGAGTCGATGCTGCTCCAGTTGTCGTTGTGCGTCACCCACAGGTCCAGGAAGCCGTCGCGGTCGAAGTCCACGAAGGTCGCTCCCAGCGGCTTGCTCTGGATGGTCTCGAACCGGGCGTGGCTCTCCGCGGGACCCAGGCTGTAGGTGCCGTCGCCGTTGTTGAGCATCAGCTCCGACGTTTCACCTTCCATCGTCAGCTTCCCGGCGCCCACGAACACGTCGAGGTCTCCGTCGTTGTCCACGTCGCCCGAGGCCATGATGTCGCCCACGCGGCCCACGTCGGGGCTGGGGTCGGTCCTGGAGGCGAGCAGTCCAGAGTCCTGCGTGACGTCCTCGAGCGAGCCCTCTCCGGTGTTGCGCAGGAGCCAGCGCCGGCGCTCCGCCTCGACCCGGAAGTTGTCCGGGCCGGCGCCGTTTCGCACGAGCACGTCGGGCCAGCCGTCGCCATCGATGTCCGCGACGTTGATGCTGGTGCCCACCACTCCGATGAGCCCCCACTCCATGGTGACGTCCTGGAAGGACGTACCCGCGGTCCAGCGGGTGCCCGCGTTGCACGTGGGCGTGAACTCCGGCACATCGGCATCCTCGATGATGTCCTCGCCGTCGTCGATGACGTCGTCGGCGTCCTCGCCGTCGTCAATGACGTCGGCCTCGGCG
>JAFDER010000007.1 GCA_019310245.1 Deltaproteobacteria bacterium | reverse complement strand
CGGCCTTACTTCAGGGCCTCGGTCTTGGACTCGAAATCGCGGTAGTAGGACAGGGACCCGAACACCCCGGGAGGCAAGGTCGGTGTGCCGTCCAGGATGAACGAAGCCATGCAGCGGCCCACACCGGGACCGAGCATGAAGCCCTGCCCGCACATCCCGACCGCCAGGAAGTGTCCATCGACCTCTCGCACCGCGTCGAGGATGATGGTCCCGTCCGGGGTCATGGGGTAGAGCCCGCGCCAGACGCGGCGCACGAGCAGGTTCTTGAGCCTCGGTACGAGGGCGATCATGCGGCGCGCGAGCACGGGCATGAACTCGGAGGTGGATTCCGCGTTCGTCCCCACGAAGAGCGTGCTCGGCGTGTAGCAGAAGATGATCTGACCCTCGGAGTTCTGGCCGAAGTAGAAGTTGGAGGTCTTCCCCTCGTCCCCGGGGCGGATGTCCACGACGAGAGGTGCAAGGAACTGCTCCACGGGAGCGGTGATGCCGGCCTCGTGGCTGTCCGGCGTCACGGGCACGTCGAGGCCGGCCAGGGATCCGATCTGCCTCGCCTCGGCGCCGGCGGCGTTGACGACGACCGGCGCCGAGAGCTTCCCTCGATCCGTTGCGATCCCCTGGATGCGGCCCCTGCGGATCGTGATCCCGGTCACGCGCTCGCGGAACCGGAAGGTGGCCCCGTGCCTCTCGGCGGCGCGCGAGAAGGCGGTCACGGCGCGCAGTGGCGAGACCTGACCGTCGCCCGGGCTGTACGTACCGCCCCTCAGGTCCCGCTCGACGATTCCAGGGATGAGCCTCTTGACCTCGTCCGGCTCCACCCAGTCGATCTCGAGCCCCTGCTCCTTCTGCGCGGGAAGCAGCGCCTTGAGGATGGACTCCTCGCGGTCGCGGAACGCGGGGAAGCAGTACCCCCCGCGCTTCCAACCGATGTCGTCGCCGTGCTCCTCGCGCCAGGTGGAGAAGATCTCGAGGCTGTCGAGGCACAGGCGGATCTTCGCGGGATCGGAGTGCGTGGCCCTCACGCCTCCGATGGCGGCGCGGTTCTGACCCCGGCCCGGCGAGGCGTGCATGTCCACAACCGTGACGCGCGCGCCCCCGCGGGCGAGGAAGTAGGCGAGCGGTGCACCGACGCTTCCGGCGCCGATCACGACCACGTCCGCGCTGTGGCTCCTGCCTCCCACTAGGCCTCCTCTCCGTCGCCATCGACGGCTCCGGCAAAGACCCCGAGGGGCACCTCCTCGAAGAAGGGCCTGAGGGTGTTCTTCTCGACGGAGGCGGGCTCGACGCCCTCCTCGCGGAAGATCCTGAGGATCAGCTCGCCGCACGTCTTTCCGCCGCACGCTCCCATTCCGGAGCGCAGGGTGGCCTTGAGCTGGTTGATGTCCCTGACGCCCCTGCGGATCTCCTGAACCACGCGCTCGCGGGTCACGCGCTCGCACCGGCACACGATCGTCTCGGGCTCGGCCCGCCTGCGCGCGTGGCGTCCCTCGCGCGGCGTGCGCACGCGGAAGCCCGCGACGCGGAGCCTGTCCTTCCAGGGGACCTCGATGATCACGAGCAGCCGGCGGTCGAGGTCCTCGTGCCTGCGCGTGGCGAGCACGCGGCCGCGGCCGACGCGCTCGCCCTCGGTCCCGACCGTCACGACCCTCTGGCCGGGCTCGATGGTGTCGGCACCGAGCTCGTAGGGCATGACGATCTGTGCAATGCGCCTGCGCGGATCGGCATCCCTGACGAGCAGGTTGATCGCAAGCCCGGGGCACACGGCCACGCAGCGGCCGCACCCCAGGCACTCCTCGCCGAGAAACACGGGCAGGTCCATGATGTCGCCCGCGGGGATCGTGATCCGTCCCACGGGACAGACCTCCGTGCAGGGGTTGCACGGGATGGGCTGGAAGCAGCGGATCACGGGATGGACGGGCAGGTCGTGCTCGGCGAGGGGGATCTCCTCGACGGGGCCGGGCCTGGATCGCAGGACCTCGGCCGTCCTCTGCCATGATGCGGGCACGTCGGTGTCCGCGCCAAGGGCGCGCGCGATCTCCCGGCCCGCCATCTTGCCGCTGAAGATGGCCGCGCTCGCCTCGGCGATCATGTGCGCGTCCCCGGCCGTCCACACGTCCATGCCATAGAGCCGCGCCTTGAGGGCGATCTCGTCGATCGGGGTGAGGCCCACGGCGACGAGGACCGTGTCCACGTCGAAGCTCCTCTCGGATCCGGGGACGGGCTTCCAGCGGCGGTCCAGCTCGCAAATGACCACCGACTCCACGTGCTCGCGGCCGATGATCCTCGCAACGGAGTGGGAGGTCCACACCGGCACGCCGAGCCGCCTCAGCTTGTCGAGGTGCACCTTGTAGCCTCCCACCTCGGGGAGGGCCTCCACCAGCCCCACGACGTCGATGGACGCCTGGAGAGCGTGGTAGCCCGCGATGAGGCCTACGTTCCCGCCGCCGACGATGAACAGGCGCGAGGCAGACCGCACGAGGTCCCGGTTGACGAGCGTCTGGAACGCACCTGCTCCGTAGACGCCGGGCAGGTCGCCTCCCGGCATGGCCAGCGCCTTCTCCCGCGCGCCGGTTGCGACGAGGAGGGCGCGGGGACGCACGAGCACGTACGAGGACCCGTTCCTGACAAGCCCGACCGCCCGGTCGTGGAAGATGCCCACGGCGGAGGTGCGCGTCCAGACCTGGAACCGGCCGATCCCCTCGAGCTCGTCGGCGAGCAGGGTGCCGATGTCAATGCCCCGCGTGCCGGCGTGGCACGCGTCGATGGAACCGAAGAAGGAGTGCGTCTGCAGGGTGAGCTTGCCGCCCAGCCCGGGCTTGTCGTCCACGAGGATGCCGCCGATGCCGGCACGCGCGAGCTCGATGGCGGCGTTGATCCCGGCGGGACCACCACCGATGACGAGTACGTCCGTCTCGACCACGGGCGCGTCCCTGAGCTCCGCGGGACGGTCGTCCGCAACGAGCTGCGGAACGGTGTTGCAGCTCTGCACGATCATGCCCTGCCTGACGGGCGTCATGCAGGACTTCACGGCAAGGCCGTCGGCGATCACCGTGCACTGGGAGCACTGGCCGTTGGCGCAGAAGATGCCCTGGGGGCTGCCGTCGCCCGGATGGAGGCCGAAGTGGTGCACGCCGCCCGCGAAGAGCGCGGAGGAGATCATCTCCCCCTCGAACGCGTCCACCTGCTCGCCGTTGAACGTGAAGCGCACCTTCGGGCGCGGCTTCACGTCGAGGATGGGATGTGCGTGGATCCTTCTCATGGTCCACCGCCTGCGAGGAGCGAGGCGAGATCCATCACGCGCACGCCGAAGCCGTCCCAGCCTCCCTGTCTCAGCACGTACATCGCACCGAGACTCCGCCTCAGGGACGTGCACGCGACGATGGAGGCGCCGCTCGAGCGCGCCGCCTCGAGCACTGCGAGCGCGTCCTCCCGGGTCCCCTGGCCGTGAGCCTCACGCACCGGGTGGCGAGGAGGCTTCCACCTGACGGGCCTCAGGCCCGCCGATCGCAGCAACCTCGAGGCCGCCCTTCGCACGGCCGGATCCGCGGGATCATCGAGCACGGCCACGGCCGGCGCCCCGGCCGGCGCGCGCGGCGGCTCCGGCTGCATCTCGTCGAGGAACAAGGCGAGGTGAACGACCTCGAGCGGGGAAGATCCACGGGCGGCCTTCACCTGTGCGGCGAGCGCATGGACGGCCTCGCCGCATGTGGTCACCACCACGCGGGCGCCCGTGCGCTCGATCGCCTCGACACCGAGCGCGGCGAGCCTCAGGTACGCCTCCCCGTCCCCGGCGCCGCGCAGATCGAGGCCGCAGGATCGCTCGTCGTCGGTCAGGGCGGGAACGATCCCGGATCGGTTGAGGAGCCGGACCGCGGACCTCAGTCCATGAGCAAGGCATGGATCCACGTCGTTGCCGGCCAGGGCGTCGATGAAGGGCAGGCAGCCGGAGTGGAGCAGGACATCTGCCCTGTCGGCAACGCGAAGGTCGTGCACGAGGGGTCTGCGCACTGGCGTGATCTCCGAGCGCGCGAGCAGCCTCTCGACGTCGAGCATGGGCCTTGCGAATGGTCCGGCAACGGACCGGCCGTGACCGTCGCCGGACTCCATGGGCGCAACGTCGTTGCCGGACAGCCTGCCGGCCTCGAGACCGAGGCGCTCCAGGACGGTCTCGACCCTCGCAAGCGCGGCCTGGCCGCACGCGCGTCCGGTGCGGTACCGGCACGCGTCGCCGCAGTCGCGCAGGTCGACGGACGAGGCGCCGGCGGCGGCGGCGCGCAGCAGGACGCGCTCGCCCGCGCGTCCCGCGCACGGAAGCGGCACGGCCGATGCCGGCGCATCCTCGCCCCACCTGCAGGCGAGCACCACGTCCCCGCTCCTGCCGTCAACGGCACGGTCCAGCGCGTCGTGGCTCCAGTACGGCTGGTCGATGGCATCGACCGGGCAGGCGCCGGCGCACGAGCCGCACGCCCGGCAGGCATGCGCGTGGATGCGGGCGATCCCCGCCCCGTCCGCGCCGAGCGTCATCTGCACCACGTCGTAGGGGCAGGCATCGGCGCAGCGACCGCAACCGAGGCATGCGGAGGCGTCCACCACCGGTACGGGAACCACGGGCTCGCGCGGCGGATCGTCTCCGAGACGGATCGGGCCGCCGCCCAGGACCTCGACGACAACCTCCTCGTCGATCTTGATCAGAGGATCCGTCCATGACGGGGTGCGCGAGCCCGGCAGGGCGAGCATGGCGACGCGCGTGGGGCAGTCCGGGTGGCACGTCTCGCAGTCCAGGCACTGCCCGCACCTCAGGCAGCGGCGCGCCTCGCGCATGGCCATCGCCGGGCCCGAGAGAGGCGCGGACCGCTCGAGCGCCGGGTGCGAGGGGGCGGTGATCTCCCAGGCCTCGGGTCCGGCGGACGGCGGCCATGGCCTGCCGGCCGCCTGCCACGTCTCGCCGGAGAGGCTCTCGTGGATGGCCGAGGCCGCTCTGTGTCCCGCCGCCACCGCCTCGATGACGTTCCTCGGACCGGTCACCGCATCGCCGGCTGCGAACACGCCGGAGCGCGAGGTGGCGAGGGAGCGGGGATCGGCGATGATCCCCCACGGCCCCCTCTGCACGCCGCGACACGCGTCGAGCAGTCCCGGGTCCACGTGGCGGTCGGCCGCAGGCAGCACGATCGAGGCGGGAATCGTCACGTTCCTGCCGCGGCCCGAGACCCGCCGGACCTCGAGAGCCTCGATCCGGCCCGCCTTCCTGCGCACCGCGACGGGCCTGATCCCGTCCATGATCCTGACCCCGTCGGCCTCGAGCGCCTCGACGACCGAGCCGTCCCACGTATCGTGCTCGAGGTGCGTGACGAGCACGACGGATCGTGCGCCCTGCCGCGCGGCGAGACGCGCCGCGTCGAACCCCTCGCGGGTGGCGCCGACGACGACGACGCGCATGCGGGCCAGTGGCCGGCCCGCGACGGTGCCTGTCTCCATGAACGCGAGGGTGTCGGCCACGCCCTCGCCCGAGTCGCCCTCGATGGGAAGCCCGGACTGCCGTCCGGCGCCGGCCGCGATGAGCACGGCCGCATGGTCCCCGGCGAGCAGATCGTCGAGATCGCCGTCGCGTCCCAGCCTGAATCCCGTCACGATCCTCACGCCCGCCTCCTCGACGGCGCGCGTCTCGAGGCGCACGAGGTGGCGAGGAAGCCTGAACTCGGGAATGCCCCAGCGCATCATCCCGCCCGGCTCGTCGCGGGCCTCGAGCACGGTCGTGCCGTAGCCCAGCGAGGCGAGATCGAGCGCTGCGGTCAGGCCCGCCGGGCCCGCTCCCACGACGGCCACCCGCTGCGTCCTCCACGGATCGAAGGGTCCGGCAGGTGGCAGGGATCCCTCGTCGGCGGCCCGGTCGGCCACGAAGCGCTTGAGCCAGCGCACGGCCACGGCGCCGCCCGAGCCCGCGCGGACGCACTCGCGCTCGCAAGGATGCGTGCACACGCGTCCGCACACCGAGGCAAAGGGGTTGGTCCTGCGGATGACCTCGAGCGAGTCCCGGAACCGGCCCTCCGCGATGAGCGCGACGTACTCCTTCGCGTTCTGATCCACGGGACAGGCATGCCTGCACGGCGCCCGGCCGGACGGCCTCGGATCGTGGCTCATGGCCGCCCCGCTCCCCGGCGTGTCGTGACCAGGTACTCGGCCAGACGGCGGGCCTCGGGACCCCTGCCCAGCGCGAGCACGGGATGCGTGGAGACGATCTCCCTGAGACGCTGGTCGACCTCGCACGACGCGCACTGGTAGCTCATCGAGCACAACGCCGCCGGCATCATCCCCGTCAGCGCGTGGCGGCAGGGCCGCTCTGACCCGGGCAGCCGCCGCAGGGACTCGACGGCGGCCTCCTGCATCCGGATCGTCCCCGTGGGGCAGACGAACGAGCAGGCGCCGCAGCCGATGCACTCCTCGGGCACCTCGCCGTACGCGCTGGCGAGCGCGCGGGACGTTCCCCGTCCCTCGAACCCGAGGGCGCTCGCACCCACCACCTCGCGGCACACGCGCTCGCACAGGCCGCACAGGATGCAGGTGTCGCCCACGGGCCTCAGCCTCGCCCTGCGGACCCCGAGAGCCCGGGCGACGCGGCGGACCTCCGGCTCGTCGGGGCAGCGGGCCAGGTGGAGCTCGGCCGCGAGCCTCCTGAGGCGGGACAGCCTCGGCGACGACGTCGTGTAGACGGCTCCATCCTCGACGGGCAGGTTGCACGCGGTGGTGACGCGCGTGCCCCCGCCGCGCGCGACCTCGACCAGGCACAGCCGGCAGGCGCCGTACGGGCTCAGGCCGTCGAGGTGGCAGAGCGTGGGCAGACGCACCCCGAGGCTGTGGAGAAGCCCGAGGAGCATCTGGTGCCTCTCGGCGCGTACCCCCCTGCCATCCACTGTCACCCTGACCTGCATGGGCCCGGTGAGTATGCGTTCGGCTCGGGTGGGTGTCAACGAGAGGACTCGGCGGCCGCCTCATGCATGTGCACCGCGGGATCATGAAACACGTTTCCGGCTCGATGCGTTCAGTATTCGTGTAATGCGCACTCCTGGAATTCCGAGAATACCATGGTGAAGCTAGGGAGGTGAGATCACTCACTGTGGCTCGCGTCGGCTTTATTGACTGCCGATGGGCCTCGTGATAAAAACGACTCTGCGCGTAGCATGTTGACTGCTGTGGGAGGAGAGGCCGCCCTGTGCGGTCCCACCAGCTCAATGTAGGTACTTGGTTTGCGCTATCTGAAGAAGAGAACCTTCATCTGTCCGCACTGCCACCTCGACCATGACGAGGACATCGATGTCTGCCCGAAAACGGGTCAGAAACTCGCCTCGATCCACAAGATGGGCGGCAGCCTCCTGGACGGCAAGTACAGGGTCGAGGGCGTCGTGGGTTCGGGCGGGATGGGGGTCGTCTACGAGGGCCGCCACAAGCTGATCGACCGGCGCGTCGCCATCAAGTTCCTGGCGCCCGAGACGTGCGGCTCGTCCGAGGTCAGGCAGAGGTTCATCAACGAGGCCAGGATCGCCGCCGCGCTGGGCCACAAGAACATCGTGGCGGTGCTGGACATGGGCGAGACGTCCGAGGACGTGCCGTACATCGTCATGGAGCACCTCGAGGGCGACAGCCTGGGCGAGCTGCTCGAGCGCGAGGAGAGGCTCTCGGTCGACCGCGCCGTGGACATCACCATGCAGGTGCTCGACGGCCTGCACGCGGTGCACTCCGAGGGCATCATCCACCGCGACCTCAAGCCGGAGAACATTTTCCTTGCGCTGCAGTCCGGCGGCGAGGAGATCGTCAAGCTGCTCGACTTCGGCATCTCCCGGCTGTCCACGGCCCAGATGGACCAGACGAGCCGACTGACCGAGGCAGGCAAGGTCTACGGGACCCCCTACTACGTCTCGCCCGAGCAGGCCGAGGGGAGGCTCGACGTCGACCACCGAGCCGACCTGTACTCGGTCGGGATCATCCTCTACGAGATGACGACCGGAAGGCTGCCCTTCCGCTCGACGAGCTACGCGACCCTGATGGTGGACATCATCACGAAGCCGCCGCCCGACCCTCGCGATCACCTTCCCGAGCTTCCCGTCGACCTCGTGGCGGTGATCAACCAGGCGCTGTCCAAGAGCCCCTCGATGCGGTTCGAGAGCGCACAGCACATGAGCCGCGTGCTCGGACCCCTCGCGGCGCGCGCGGTTGGCCACCAGGTCTCACGCCCGCCCACGCAGCCTCCCCCGAGGCTGAGGAATTCGCAGCCCGAACAGGTCCGGGACTCGCTGACCGGCTACCGCATCGTGAGCGGCAACGACAGCGAGGGTCCGCTGGCGCGGGCCCGCAGGCGCAGGTCGTCGACCTCCCCTCCCCTGGATCACGTCAACGTGCCGTCGCCTCCTTCCGCCGTTGAGGTCAACTACCTGACCGACGACCTCAACAGGCCGTCGGACCCGCCGACCAGCAAGTCCATCCTCAAGAAGGAGAGGGACAGGTTCCTGGCGGAGACCCGGCCCATTCCGAGAAGCGACCCGTCTCGCAAGACACCCAGTGCAGTGCCCGAGGAAGTGGCCGCCCTGCGCGCCGAGGAAAAGGCCATCAAGGACAAGAAGGACGAGGGCTGGGACGAGGAGCCGAAGGACGACATCGACAAGGGCTGGGATCTCTAGAGCGACGATCGAACGCATCGCTTCCACCGAACATTCAGAGGCTGGTACCGTGGGGGCAGTGTTTCGCCCTCGAACGGGCAAGGTGCGCAGGAGCGCGCGGGATCAGGAGGAGGTGGAGCTGACGGCGGGCAGGGAGATGGTGAAGATCGAGCCCTCGCCCGGGGTGCTCTGCACGGCGATGGCGCCCTTGTTCTGCTCCATGATCGAACGCACCGCGGCCAGACCGAGGCCGTTGCCCCGCTGGCCCTTGGTGGAGTAGAAAGGCTCGAAGATCTTGTCGATGTTCTCCGGCGCGATGCCGCAGCCCTCGTCCGAGACGTCGACCACCACCCGGCGCCTATCCCTGTCGTTCCTCGCGCGGACGGTGAGCATCCCCCTGCCGTCCATCGCGTCGCGGGCGTTGATGACGAGATTGAGGATCACCTGCTGGAGCTGGTTGAAGTCCGCCCGCACGCTCGCATCGTCATCGAGCTCGAGAACGAAGTCGATGTCCTGGAAGGCGGCCTGCTTGTTGACGAGCTGGACGGCCTTCTTGACGACGGGCACCATGGACAGCACCTGGGGATTCGACCTCGCCTGACGCGAGAAGTCGAGCAGGTCGCGCACGATCTGGCGGCACCTGAACGTCTCGCGCACGATGACCTCGAGGTCCTCGCGCACCGGCGAGTCCTCAGGCGTGTCGTCGAGCAGCGACTCGGAGAAGGTGAGGATTCCCGTGAGGGGGTTGTTGAGCTCGTGGGCCACGCCGGCCGCGAGCTTTCCCACGGCCGCGTGCTTCTCCGACTCGACGATCTCCTCCTGCAGCTGCATCGACTCGGTGACGTTGCGCGAGACGCGGCAGATCCCGACCAGCTCCTCCTTGTAGTCCCTGAGCAGGATCCTCTCCGTGATGAGCACGCTCTCGTGTCCTCCCAGGTGGAACGTCTCCTTGCTCGTCATGCGACTCCCCTTCTCGAGGAGCGCCCGGTCGTTATCCTCGAAGAGCACGGCGACGTCGGGCGGGAGGATCTCGGTGGTCGATTTGCCGATGAAGGCGTCAGCGGAAATGCCGAAGAAGCGCTGGGCGCTGGGATTCGCGAACTGGTAGCGCCCGTCGAGATCGGAGATGGTGATGATGCCGTGCACGGCGGTGAGGATCTGGCGGGCCCGCCTCGCCAGTTCCTCGGTCTCGAGGGCGAGGCGGATCTGCTCGGTGACCTCCCGCGAGGTGATCACGACCCGGTCCTTCAGGACAGGCGTGGCGGTGATCTGGTAGTAGCAGTCGCCGCTGGTGCAGGCAGCGCGGATGCAGGAGTGCTGCTGGACCACGGTCAGGGCCCTGCCCGTCTCGAGCACGCGCCTGCGGGGGCAGTCCTCGGCACCGCAGTCGATGTCCCTGCCCCGGGCCATGTCCCGGCAGAACAGGCCGCGCACCTCGGGCCAGGGCAGCTCGGTGACCTCCTCGAACTTGCGGTTGACGCGCTCGATGCGCCCCTCGTTGTCAAGGACCATCACCGCGTCGGGCAGGCTGTCGAGAAGCTCCTGCAGCCTCCGCCGGTCCTCCCGGATCACGGCCTCGAGCACGGTCTTGCGATTGAGCTCCTCCCGCAGGTCCTTGGCCATCTCGTCGAGATCCCAGAACACGCGCGCCATGTCGTGGTCCATGACGCGCACGCGGTCCGGGACGAGGCGCACGATCTCCTCCCTGACCTCGTCGATGCCTGTCACCTCGATGACGAGCTTGAGCCCGGGAAGCGCGAGGGCCTCCCGCACGCTCGAGTAGGTCGGCAGATCGTGCTCGCGCGCGAGCACCATGCCCGGCGCCTCGGGATCCGGATCCACGACCCCGATGATCTCGGGGCTGAGCACGGCGAGCCTGCGCTGGAAGACAAGCTCCAGCACGGCCTTGCAGCCGTGGCCCCCGCCTATGAAGACGGTCTTCATCTCATGCTCCCTGGAGGGAGATCCATTGTACGACAAGGGTCAGGGCGAGACTAGAGGAGGTTCTTGACGATCTGCGTGTCCTCGCCCTTCTTGATCGTGACCTTGAAGACCTTCTGGATCTCGAGATCCTTGTTGACGAGCTTGACAGTGTGCTTGCCGGCCTTGAGCTTGTGCTTGATGAGCGGGCTGTTCCCCACCTTCTTGCCGTCAACGTACACGGTGGTCCAGGGCGTGGTGGTGACGCTCAGCGTGCCCTGGGGGCCCTTGACGCCCTTCTTGTTGAGGTTCTTGACGAGCTTGGTGTCCTGGCCCTTCGTGATCTTGACGGTGAAGGTCTTCGTGACGCCGAGCGCGTCGTTGACGAGCTTGACCTTGTGCTTGCCGGGCTCGAGCCTGTGCTTGACGATGGGCGTGTTGCCGAGCTCCACGCCGCCGACGAACACCTTCGCCCACGGATGGGCCGTGACGCTCAGCGTGCCGGTCTTCGGCGTGGAGGCCAGCTGCTTGGAGATGGTAGTGTCCATCCCGTCCTCGATCGTCACGCTGAGCGTCTCCAAGATCCCCAGGCCCTCGTTGACCAGCTTGATCGTGTGCTTTCCGGGACCGAGCTTGTGGCCCTGGATGGGCGTGTTGCCCAGGAACTCGCCGTCCACGTGGACCTCGCTCCAGGGGCTCGTGGTCACGTTCAGCCTCCCGTCGCCCTTCGTGGTCTCGACCTCGAAGGAGTGCGAGATCTTCGTCTCCTTGCCGTCCTTGACCGTCACGCTCATCGAGAACGAGATGGAGAACGACTCGTTGACGAGGGTGACCTCGTGCTTGCCCGCGCCCACCTCGTGGCCCAGGACCGGCGTGTTGCCCACCTCCTCGCCGTCCACCTGGACCTTGGTCCAGGGCGTGGTCACCACGGTGAGCTTGCCCCTGCCGGCCGCGTCCTCGGCGCCGGCTCCAGCCGCGGCTCCGAGCACGGTGAGCATGATCAGGATCGCACCTGCGCGCCTCATGGGCTCCTCCTGTCGATGGTCCGGGTCCTCGATTAGACAGCCGAACCCGCCTGATATTTAGAGGTTAGCACATCGAATGGCGCGACGGGCTCAGTTGTACAGGTTGTGGTCCTCGATCCAGTCCCAAGCCTGCTGCCGGATGTGGTGGGTGGTCTCGCTGATGTAGTGGTTCGAGCCCTCGACGAGCACGAAGGTGGTCTCGTAGCCGAACCAGTCGCGCCACGCGTTGGCCTCGTACTGCACCGGAACGCCGTAATCGTAGTTCGGGTCGGCGCTGCCGCAGGCGTAGAACATCGCCATCATGTGCAGGCACGGATCCGAAGCGTGGGCCGTGCTCCTGGCCTCGAGATCGGTACGAGCGTAGTCGCCTCCCGTGCCGGGGAAGACCATGGTGCCCGCCAGGAAGTCCTGGTTCCCGGCGCCCAGCATGACGACGATGTTTCCGCCGGCGCTCCACCCGGCCCAGTAGTAGCGCGCGCGGTCCACGTTGTATCCGGCCTCGAGGTCGGTGGCGACCGCGTTGAGCTTGTCCACGTAGGCCTCGACGTCGTTGTACTCGTCGAGGTCGACGAGGATGATGCCATCGCCGTCCGCGATGGCACGCCAGTCGCCTATCTCCTCGTTGAACAGGAAGATCACGGGCGAGGCCGTGACGTCCGGGGCGTAGGACGTGGGGATGTAGACAAAGACGTGCCTGGAGCCGGAGCTGGCGGAGTAGTCCCACGTGCCTCCGGGACCCGTCGAGCCTCCCGAGCCTCCCGACGGGTCGTATCCGCCGGCGGGATCGGGGTGAAGGCAGCCGTCGTCCGGCATCGGGTCGGTTCCGGTGTCCGCGGGAGTGTCGGCAGGCACGTCGACCGCCGGGTCCGCCGGCGCGTCCTCGGCCGCGTCGGAGACCGGGTCGCCGGCCGCGTCCAGGGCCGGGTCAAAACCCGTGTCCAGGGCGTCCCATTGCGTGCCGGGGCCGTCGGCATCGCAGGCCGGGGCGAGAAGCAGGATCAGGATGATGGCCGGGATTCTCGTCTGCATGTCTCCCTCCTGTCACTGTAGTCTATTGATCGACAGGAAATTGTTCGCGCGGCTCACGAGTAGGCGTCGAGATTGCCGTAGACGCTCGAGGAGAGCTTCTCCTGCTCGTTGACGGGCAGGTATGAGTTCGCGGTGAAGAGGATGAAGGAGATGTACCTGCTCAGGACCATGATGATGAGGTTCATCTTCTCCCTGGCCTCGCTGGCCTCGTAGATCCTCATCACGTTGTGGAAGTCGAACTCACCCGTCCGCTTGAGGGTGACCTTCTCGGGCCCCTCGAGCTGCTGGGTGCTCTTGCTCATGAACTCCCTGCCCAGCTCCGTCAGCTCGTCCGCCTTCACCCTGCCCTGGATCGCGTCGTAGATGACGCGGATGGCGGTGTTGAAGTCGTGAACCACCGACCTGAGGGCATCCGCCTCCATCTCCTTGTCGAGGATGACCACGAGCAGGCCCTTGGATGCCAGCTTCCGGGCGATCCTGACGGTCTCGAAGTCGCCCAGGTGCAGCAGGTCGTCGATCTCGGCGAGGGTCCTCGAGCCGTCGACCTTGGAGACGAAGTCCTTCTCCACGCTCGAGCAGGCGTCCAGGGCCTTGAGCTGATTGCTGAGCATGCCGCCGGGCCTGGGTACCGTCTCCCGGTAGTAGGTCAGCTCGTCCCTCTTGGTCAGGCCCTTCATCAGCAGCGTTTTCGTGTCGATGCTGATCGAGGCGGGCAGCTTCGACAGGTCGATGTCCTCGTCGAAGGTGTAGACGCCGTCGTGCAGGACGATGGCGTCGAAGAAGATCTTCTCCACCTTCTTGTTGAGCAGGTTGTAGATGTCGTGGCGGGTCAGGATGCCCTTGTCGACCAGGACCTGCCCCAGCCTCTTGCCCGGCCCGATCTCCTTGAGCGCCGCGTCGAGCTGCTCCTTGGTGATGAGCCCCTCGCTCAGGATGAACTCGCCGAGCAGATCGCCCGTTGCCGTCGAGCTCGCCAGCCTCAGCTGCCCCTTGTCGAAGAACAGCTCCCTCCTGACGTCGCGGCTCACGACCACGATCTTGCCCGTGAGCCCCTGGTTGCACACGAAGCTGAGGATGTCGACGAGCCAGCCCTCGCGCTTGATCTCGCCGCTCATCAGCACGCGGCCGCCGCCGCCCTTGTCCGCCCTGCGCAGGAGCAGCATCCCGTCCTGCGCGCTGACCGCGACCCACCTGCCGGAGTTGGACCGCACGTACTCGAGCAGCTTCTCGTCGCGCGGCAGGATCACGCCGCTCTCGTCGAACTCCATGCTATCGGTCCGGTCGGCCATCTCATCCGGAAGAATAGATCAAGAACGCCCGAAACGTAAGACTAGCGTCCGGCCAGCGAGGCGCGCAGCCCGGCGACGAGGCCGCGCACCCTGTCGACGAGCGTCCGCCTGCGCCTCAGGCGGATCCTCTCCCAGCAGGACATGAGCATCTCCTCGTCCAGCATGTCGTGGCCCAGCTCCACGGCCCTCTCGAGGTGGGGGAGCGAATCATCGAGGCGGCCGAGATGGAACAGGGCCGCCCCGAGACGGTGGTGGTCGATGGCCAGGCCCCGCTCGGAGGCGGCGCGGCCGAAGTGCGGCAGGGCCTCCTCGAACCGCTCGAGCCGCTCCAGGGCGCGGCCGAGCCGGACGTGATCCTCTACGTCTCCCCCCTCCTGCACGGCCGCGCGCAGGTAGGGCAGCGCCTCGGCATGGCGCGACAGGGACGCGAGCCTGCGGCCCTTGTCCAGCCCCTTCTCCGAGGCGAGCACGCTTTTGGCCCTGTTGAGGGCCTCGCGCACCGACGGGTAGTCAAGGAACCTGTACAGGAGCTTGACGTGCCTGCGGTTCACGCTCGACCGGCTCGCGTCGAAGGACACGCCCAGCGCCTGCTCGTAGAGGCAGCCGTCCACGAGCTCGATGATCATGGCGCCCTGGGCGGGAACCATGCGCTCAGTCCATCCGCGCGATCGTGATGAGCTGGTCCAGGTAACGGCGAAATTCCTCCTCGGAGATCTTGCCGACCTCGGGCTGCCTGAGCGTGTCCAGCAGCTCCTTGATCCGGTTCGAGATGTTGGGACAGTCGTCGTTCGGGAACCTGTACTCGTTCTCGACGGGCCTCGAGACCGCGCTCCTGACCTCGGACATCGCAGCCACCACCTTGGCATTGTCCGGGCCCGAGACGAGCGCGAGTGCCTCCTGTGCCACGTGGATGTGGTGCTCGAGGTGCGTCCGCGTCCAGCGGCTCTTCTTGTGCCGCACGGTGTCCCGGAACCGCTCCACGTCCTTCTTGGTCCACCGCTCGGGCGGGGTGTGCTCCTGGAGCTGTATCTCCTCTCCCATCAGCAGATCGAGCCCCTTGAACCTGACCTTCTGGTGCGTCTGGGCATGCACGAGGTTCGCGACGATCCTCTTGTCGTCGGTGACCTGCAGGATGACGTCGATGGACGGCACCTTGCCCGTGGGCGTGATGCTCAGCGTGTAGTTTCCCAGGTACTCGTACCTGAAGACGGTCTTCTCGGCCGTGGACCTCTCCACGTCCGGCCGCTTGGCGACGAGAGGGATGGGGACCTCGAGCGCCTTCGGATCGGGGTGGCACAGCACCGAGCTGTCCGAGATGGGGTAGTTCGAGTTCTCCCTGATGATCGGCTCGTAGTAATCGTCGCATCCGTCGACCGGACCGTAGATTGTGCCGTAGCCCTCGGCGATCACCTTGCCGATGGGCTCGATGATCTTGCCCGCCTTGAGCGATGCGCCGCGGGCCACGCACTCCATGGGATCGATGGGCAGTCCGCCACCCTCCATCCCGGCCATCACGTCGAGAACGCCGCTGCGCGCGCCGAGCTTCTCGAGCTCCTCGCGCACCACGCGCCGGATGCAGGGCATGTGCGTCGGCCCGCCGATGAACAGCACGTGATCCAGGTCGGCGGCCTCGAGCCCGGACTGCTGCAGGGCCACCCTCACCGGACCGCGGCAGAGAGCCAGCAGCGGAGAGAGCGCCTCCTCCAGCTCGTCCCTCGTCAGCGTGATGGACTGTCCCTGCGGGAGCTCGATCGTCGTCCTCGTCCTCGACGAGAGCCGGATCTTGGCCTTCTCAACCTCCTCCTTGAGGATGGCCATCATGGTGTGGTCGTGCCGCAGGGACGAGAGCCCGTGCGTCTCGATGACGTGGGAGATGATCGCATCGTCCATGTCGATCCCGCCCAGGGCCTCGTGTCCGGACGTGCACAACTCGCCCGGAATGAGCTCGTCCTGCTCGTTGACCACCAGCATGACCGTCACGTCCAGCGTGCCCGCTCCGATGTCGAAGGCGAGCAGGTTGGCCTCCCTGTCGATCTCCAGGCAATACTGGATGGCCGCAGCGGTCGGCTCGGCGATGGTGTCCACCTCCTCGAACCCGGCCCGCCGGGCCGCCTCGACGATCGGCCCCGTCCGGATGGCCTTGAAGTAGGCCGGGATGGAGATGACCGCCCCGTCCACGGGACCTCCCAGCGTGGGGTTGACCCTCGGGTTCTCGGCGTCCTCCTTGATCTCCCTGAGGATGAACTCGAGGATGTGTGAGGGGGTGTAGCGTTCCTCGCCCACATTGATGAGGATGGTGCCTCCCGGGCCCTCCTCGATCCCGTAGGAGAACCTGGACAGCTCGCCCATCTCGAGCGCCTGCTGGTAGGACAGCCCCACGAGGCGCTTGACGCCCCACACGACGAGATCCGGGTTGATCGACATCTCCTCGCGCGCCCTCTGCCCCACCATCTGCTTGCCTCCCTGCCTGTCGAACAGCACGAAGGACGGGAAGCTCTTTCCGTACAGGGTCCTTCCGTACCTGCTCTCGACCATGACGATGCGGTTGCGCCCCAGGGCCACGGAGGCCGCGGAGTTGTAGGTTCCCAGGTCTATCCCGATCGCCCTCGACATGTTCACCTCCGTGCGGTCATCCCGCCCTGCGCCTTGCATTGCCGCGGCTCACGACGACTTCCGCGTGCCTCAGGATGATGTCGTCCCCGTCCGGCGAGACGCCCATGACGTAGTAACCCTTGCGGGTGACCTCGAGCACCGCTCCCTCGGGCCGGTCGTCGTCGCGATCTCCGGCGTGCTTGTGATACATGCCGTCGAAGGAGTCGCCCTCGCTCACGGTGATCTCCTCGATCCCCTCCCTCGCCAGCATCTTGCGCGCTCGCCTGGCCAGCCAGTCGGAGCCGTCGCCCGCGCCGCCGCTCCTCTCCTGCACCTCGAGATTGTCGATGAGCAGGAAGAGGCTCGAGGCCAGGCTGTGGTACCTGTTGCTCAGCTCCTTCTCCTTCTCCCACGACTCCGCGGCGTAGTCCTCGAGGTCCACGTTGAAGCCCTCGATGCTCGAGCGCGCCTCCATGAGCAGCTTCGTGATCCGGCCCGCCTTCTTGCGCAGGCCCGCGAAGGCGCCGGGCGCGGAGGCGCCCTTCGGCTCCGCCGGCGGCTGGCTCCTGACCAGGGCGCCGAGCCGGACCGTGTTGACGAGCAGGAGCGCGAGCACGAGCATGCCCATGACGAGCGCGAGGGCCGCGGCGCCTCCGGCCGCGGCCACGAGCGTGGACGCCATCCTCGCGTCCGACTCCGCAGGCCTGTCCCGGGCGACGGCTGCCAGGACGGGCGCGGGCTGCTCCGGCGCGGCGGGAGCTAGCGTCGCCGAGAGCAGCGACAGCGCGTCATTGAGCGCGATCGCGTCGGGCGCCACGAGGCTCTTGCCTCCCGTGCTCGACCCGATGTCCTGCATGAGATCGACGTCCGAGGCTCCGAAGGCCACCGTGTGGACCGGGATCTCCTCGACGAGGTACTCGTACAGGATCCCGTCCGTGAGCTGCTTGACGATGTCCTCCGCCGTCCCGGGCCCGGCGGACGGAAGCACGTCGCCGTTGGTGACGAGCACCACCGCCCGCACCGCTCCGGGCCTCGCGTGAAGAACGAGATGCGAGAGCGCGAGGGTGAGGCCGCCCTCCATGTCCTTGAAGCTCGAGGAGAAGGAGAGCGTGCTGATGGACTTCATCAACCTGGCCCGGTCCTTGCCCGTCACGGTCCTGAGCGGCCGCACCATCCGGGCCTCCTCTCCGAACGTGGCAAGCGCCATGCGGCTCGAGCCTCCCAGCCCGTCCGCGAACCCGGCCAGGGCCTGCTTGCCGAATCCTTGCATCGACTCCGAGGTGTCAACGAGGATGACGATGTCCAGCTCGACGGGAGCCGCGGCCCCCGAGGCGGCCGCGCCGCCGAGGCACAGGGCCAGGGAGGCGAGCGCTGCCATGGCGCGGCTCATGTTCCGTCCTCCCCACCCGCGGCCACGACCCTGAGCAAGCGTGCCACCCCGTCCGCTGTGCTGCGGACGCGCTCGAGCGCGCTGCCGAAGTGGCCCGCGGCGACGACGAGGCCCTCTGCCTCGAATCCCGCCTCCCTGAGCGACGACCACGCGGCCAGCCGGCAGATCTCCGCGATCTGGGCTCCGGACAGGCCCTCGGTCAGGGCCGCGAGCAGGGCGAGATCCACGTCGGGTGCCAGGGGCTTGCCGCGCACGTGCACGGCGAAGATCTCCTCCCTGTCGCGCCCGTCCGGCAGGCCCACCTCCACGAGGCAGTCGAAGCGGCCCGGCCTGAGAACGGCGGGATCGAGGATCCCGATCCGGTTCGTGGCCCCGACGATGCACACGCCCGCCCCGCCCTCGATGGAGTCCATCTCAGCGAGGAGCTGGTTGACGACCCCGTCGGTGGAGCTCGAGGGTGACCCGCCGCGCGCCGGCACCACGGCGTCGATCTCATCGATGAAGATCACGCAGGGAGCAACGGTGCGGGCCTTCTTGAACAGCTGCCTGATCCGCTCCTCGGACTCCCCCAGCCACCTCGAGCGGATCTCCGGGCCCCTGAGCGCGATGAATTGCGCGCCGCACTCACTCGCCACGGCCCTCGCGAGGAGCGTCTTGCCCGTGCCGGGAGGCCCGTAGAGAAGGATGCCTTTCGCCGGCTCGATGCCGGCGCTGCGGAACGCCTCGCGCCGTGTGACGGCGTAGCAGATGTTCTCGACGAGGAGCTTCTTCGTCTCCCCGTGCCCTCCCACGTCGTCCCAGCCCGCCGCGGGGATCTCGATGAGGAACTCCTTGAGGGCCGACGGGGGGACCGAGGAGAGCGCCTTCTCGAAATCGGACTGACACACCTCGAGCCGGTCGAGCCCGTCGAGCTCCCCGCCCTCCGTGGACAGACCCGGAAACACCCTCCTGAGTGCGGAGTAGGCCGCCTCGCGGCACAGCGACGCGAGATCGGCACCCGTGAACCCCGACGACATGGACGCCGCCTGCCCGAGGTCCACGTCCGGCCCCAGCGGCATCCTGCGGGAGTGGATGGCCAGGATCTCCTGCCGGCCCGCCTCGTCCGGCACGCCGATGTGGACCTCGCACTCGAACCGTCCTCCGCGCCTGAGCGCGGGGTCGATCGCGTCGATCCGGTTGGTCGTGCCCACCACGACCACGTCCTTCATCTCCTTCAGCCCGTCCATCTGCGTGAGGAACGTGGCGACGATCCTCTGCTCCTGATCGCCGTGAGTCTTCTCCCTGATCGGAACGAGCGCATCCAGCTCGTCGATCACCACGATGGAGGGGGCGTCGCGCACGGCGCTTGCGAAGATGTTCCTGAGGTTCTCCTCGCTCTTGCCGTACCACTTGGAGTAGATCTCCGGGCCGCTCACTGAGAAGAACCGCGCCCCGGACTCGTTGGCGAGCGCCCTGGCGATGAGCGTCTTGCCCGTTCCGGGCGGGCCGCTCAGGATGATGCCGCGCGGAGGCGACACACCCAGGTGCTGGAACAGCTCCGGAAACCGGAACGGATACTCCACCACCTCGCGGATCCGCTCCACCTCCCTGCCGAGGCCGCCGATGTCCTTGTACGTGACCGGCACGTCATCGACCTGCGAGGTTGTGGTCCTCACGTCCGAGGACGGGGCGACCACCACGATCCTGCCCGGGCCCGCCTCGGCGACCTCGATCAGGCGCGCATCGCCGCCGAACGTGTAGAGCGCCGTCTTCTCGCCGCGCGTCAGCGGCTTTCCGATGAAGCGCACCACGTCGCGCCTGGAGAAGTTGGCCGGGACCCTCAGCACCACCTTGCCGGCCTGCTCCGGCGTGGCCACGCGCACGTGCACCGGATCCCCGTCGCGGATTCCGAGGTGCCACTGCTTGTAGCGGTCGAGGTAGATCCTGCCCTCGGTCGAGCTTCTGTGCTCGCTCAGCAGGACGGCACAGCTCATGCCTCCGCTTTCGAGCTCGAGGTAGGTTGTCCGGGAGTCGTCCCCCGTGGTTGGAATCTCCGGCCAGTCCGCCTCGACGACCGCCCTGTGAGTGCCGTCGAGATCGACGCGACCGTAAGCTTTGAGCTGCACCGCCTCAGCCAAAGCCCCTCCTTTGCATCCAGTTGTTCTTCTGGGTCGTACCCGTTGGACAACCCGCCCCGGCCAAAGCTTGGACAACCGGCGGCGGGCGATGTTCCGCACGGAGGCGAAACAAGCTCAGTGGCCAGCGGTTGACCGTCCGGGCAGGGACGTATAGTCCTGTGCCCATGGTGGACCTGACCGGAAGACGCGTCGGCGTGTGCCTGGCCTCGGGCTACTTCGGCTTCTTCGCCCACGCCGGCTTCGTCACCACGATCCACGACCTCGGCGTGAGGCCGGTGGCCGTGACCGGCGCCAGCGCGGGAGCCCTCGTGGGGGCCATGTGGGCGTCGGGCATGGACCCGCCCACGATCCGCACAGCGCTCCTGTCGATCGGCGTGACGGACCTGGTGGATCTGCCCATGCCCTGGGATGCGTCCGGCAGGCCCGGCGGGCTGATCCGCGGCAAGCGCATGGAGAGGAAGCTCGGCAGGATCCTCACCGCCGGCACCTTCGACGACTGCCGGTTCGACTTCGCCGCCACGGCATTCGACCTGAACGAGCGCAGGCTGCACGTGTTCGACTCCGGGCCCCTCGCCCCCGCGGTGCGCGCCTCCTGCGCCCTGCCAGGGATGTTCGCGCCGGCTCCCATCGGCGATCACGTGTACTGGGACGGAGGCACGGTGGAGAAGGTGCCGCTGGGCTTCCTGGCATCCCGGGACGACATCGACGTCATCCTGGTCAACTATCTCTCGCAGGCCTACCCGCCCGGGCCTCCCACATCGATCGCAGCCGGCCTGCGGGCCGCCCTGCACTGCCTCATCTACCCGGAGCAGCAGCGGGTCGTGAACGGGCTGCGCGAGCGGGGCCTCGAGGTGCTCGTCCTCGCCCCGGACGTGCCTGCGTCGGGGCCCGGGAAGCTCTCGCGAGGCCCCGAGATCATCGACGCCGCCACCGCGGAGACGCGCCGCATCCTCACGTCAGGCGACTTCGGCTGCGAGCAGCTGCGCTGATGGATCACGCCTCGGCGAGCCTGCGCAGGCTCCTCGGGATGAGGCCCACGCCGCAGGCCACGAGCAGGCAGGTGAGCGCGTACAGGCTCGTGAACACCGCGTTGGAGATCACGTTCGTGAGCATGTAGTCCCCGCCCACGTGAGGCATCACGAGCCAGTTGAACAGGCTGCTGATGATCCTCACCAGGGCGAAGAACACGAAGCCTCCGGCGATGAACCAGCTCGTGAGCGTGGACCTGAATCGGTAGATCACGACGCCGGCGATCACGAAGTCGAGCAGCACCCACACGAGGGAGATGACGGCGTGCAGCGCCGAGATGACCTGCACGGTCTCAGCCATGGGCCGCCTCCCCGTCCGGAGCGCGGCGCGGCGGCCGCATGAGGGCGAGGGCCACGGCCGTCAGCAGCCCGAAGAGAAGGGTCACGAGGCGAAGGCCCAGGTAGACCCAGAGGATGACCGGGCCCTCGAGGCGCCCCGACAGGAAGCTCGCGCCCAGGTAGCCCACGTCCACGAGCCAGGCACCCGCCCAGCCCACGGCGAGCAGCCACGCCCCCACGATCGACTGCCGGCGCACGCTCAGGACGATGGCCACCACGAACGCGGTGCAGGCCACCAGGAGCGTGGCGAGCATCGAGACGATGCTGAACAGCTCGTAGATCTTCCCGACGTCGGCGTCCTGCACTCTTTTTCCTCAGTCGATGTCGCCCAGGGCGATGACGCCCTCGACCTCGAGGAAGGCGAAGATCACGACCTGCCTCTGCCCCCCCTTCCAGAAGACCACCTCCCAGACGAGCCACAGCCCCTCGGACTCCTCCTCCGTCTCGAAGTCCTCGAACTCCCAGGAGTCGGACGCCGAGAGGGTGGCGCTGATCCTGTTGCACACGCCGTGCGCCGCCTTCTTGCCTTCCTCGGTGGAGTAGTCATGGACGGTCTTCCACTCCCTGAGCTCGTCCTCGCCGCGGTAGACGAGGTACCCGGCCGCCTCGTCGTAGTCGCCGCTCTTGCAGAGCATGAAGAGCTCCTCGATCCTCTGCTTGACCGCCTCGTCCACGGACGGAGGTCCGGCGGGCCCGGGCTCCGGCGCCTCGGGGGAAACGGGCGGAACGGGCACAGGAGCGTCGAGCGGCGCCACGGGCTCCGCCTGCGGCGCACGGGCCCCGCAGGCCGCCAGGCCAAGGGCGATGAGGCTGATCGCGGCGCGCATGATGAGAGCCTCTCAGAGGCCCGTGGGCGTGTAAAGGGGGGGTCAGCTTGACAAAGCCCGGATCCTGCGAATGAATGACCATATCGGTCGGAAAAAAAGGAGAAGGAACGCAATGAGGCGCGACTTCAGGATCTCACAACTCATGACCTGATGCGGCAACGGGGAGCCGGTCCGGCTCTCTGAAACGCATCGCCTGAACGAGCCGCCGCCCACCTAGTCGCCTCCGGGCCTCTGGGCGGGTCGCCGCTCGGAAGCCAAGGGAGGCAAGAATGTCGACAGACTACCGTCCCATGTGGGAAGAGCTCGGGATCGATCTCGAGGCCCACGACACGCTCATGCAGGTCCTCGGACAGGGCTACAAGGACGTGTACCACAGCCAGGAGAACCGGCCCGAGGGCATGAAGTACCTCGACTTCGTGATCACGGAGGTGCACGGCCTCAGGATCAAGGAGCTCGTGGACGCCCGGGCGGAGGGCAGGAAGGTGGTGGGCACCTTCTGCGTCTTCGTGCCCGAGGAGCTCGTGCTCGCCGTTCACGGGATCTGCGTCGGCCTGTGTGCCGGCGCGCCCTGGGGCCTCGAGGAGGCCGAGAGGTACCTGCCGCGCAACACCTGCTCGCTCATCAAGGGCTTCTTCGGCTTCCAGCTCGGGAAGGTGTGCCCGTACATGCTGGCAAGCGACCTCATCGTGGGGGAGAACACCTGCGACGGCAAGAAGAAGGCGTACGAGATCTTCGCGGAGCACGTCAGCGACCTCTTCGTCATGGACATGCCGCAGATGAAGAGCGAGGAGGGACGGGCCATCCTGAGGAGCGAGTACGTCAAGTTCCTGAAGAAGCTCGAGGACGTCTCGGGCAGGACGATCACGGTCGATTCGCTCAGGGAGGGCATCCGGACCGTGAACGGGAAGCGCGGGGCCCTGCACAGGCTCTCGAGGCTGCGGGCCGCCGATCCCGCCCCCATCTCGGGGCTGGACGCGCTCCTGGCGAACCAGATCTCCTTCTACGACGACCCGCCGCGCTTCACCGACTCGATCAACAAGATCTGCGACGAGCTCGAGAAGCGGATCGAGGCCGGCCAGGGCGTCAGGCCGAAGGGCGCGCCGCGCATCCTGATGAGCGGCTGCCCCATGGCCATCCCGAACTGGAAGGTGCCTCACATCGTGGAGAGCTCCACGAAGGCGGTGATCGTGGGCGAGGAGTCGTGCGTGGGCGAGAGGGGCACCCGGAACCTGGTGGACGATTCCGGCGGCAGCGTGGAGGCGCTCGTCGAGAACATCGTGGACCGCTACTTCGAGATCGACTGCGCCGTGTTCACTCCCAACCCGGGCAGGCTCGAGCACGTGCGCGAGATGGCGAAGGATCTGAAGGCCGACGGCGTCATCCACTACGGGCTGCAGTTCTGCCACCCGTACCAGATCGAGGCAGGGCCGGTGGAGCGGGCGCTCGAGAAGGACGGGATCCCGGTCCTGCGCATCGACACGGACTACTCGCAGGAGGACGTGGAGCAGATCCGCACGCGGGTCGAGGCGTTCGTGGAACGGATCGAGGGCTGAGCGTGCGGGCCGCGGGCATCGACATCGGCTCGCGCTCGATCGAGCTCGTCGTGATCGAGGGCGGGCGGATCGCGCGTTCCCGGATCGCGGAGACGACGCACGACCCGGTCTCGCAGGTCTCGGGCCTGCTCGAGGGCGTCGGGTACGACCGCCTCGTCGCGACCGGCTACGGAAGAAGGCTGGCCGTCACGTACCTCGGATGCGAGGCGGTGAGCGAGATCAAGGCCGTGAGCGTGGGCGCCGGCCGGCTGAGGCCCGAGTGCCGGACGATCCTGGACATCGGCGGTCAGGACACCAAGGCCGTGTGCCTCGACGAGAGCGGGAAGGTGCGCAAGTTCGAGATGAACGACAGGTGCGCCGCGGGCACGGGCCGGTTCCTCGAGGTGATCGCCACGGCGCTCGGCTTCTCGATGCGCGACTTCGTGGCCGCGGCCGTGGCCGCGGCCACGGCCACGTCGTCACCGGTCGAGATCAACTCGATGTGCACCGTGTTCGCGGAGTCGGAGGTAGTCTCCATGGTGGCGCGCGGCATGGCGCGCGAGGACGTGGCCCTGGGGATCCACGAGGCCACTGCCCGCCGCACCGTCTCGATGATGCAGAGGGTCCGCGTCGAGCCCGGCGTGATGTTCGTCGGAGGCGTGGCCCTCAACGCCTGCATGGTCGATCTCGTCGCCCGCGGCCTGTCCACCGACGTCCACGTGCCCGAGGAGCCCCGGTGCGTCGCGGCCCTGGGCGCCGCCATCCTCGCCTCCACCTAGTATTCCCTCATTGCCCTGAGCATTTCCGCTGCCCTGAGCATTCCCGCTGCCCTGAGCCTGTCGAAGGGCAGCGAACCAGGTCTAGGGGTGGAAGTCGAGCTTGCCGTCGATGACCGTGCAGATGCCCTGACCGGGCGGCAGCGTGGCGACCTTGCCGAGCGTCATGGTCCGCCCGCGCTCGAGATCGCTCGTGGCGACGAGACGCTCGCTCGACGTGCCGTCGTCCGAGTCGGAGAAGACGACCGTGCAGACTCACCACGACCACCTCGTAGCTGACCGTAGGCGTTATTCGGCGGCCGACTCCACAAAGCGCATCATTGAATCGCGTGACGCGACGCCCTATTCTCCTCCTGATACGATGAGCAGATTGCCTGCAGTCCTGATCGCCCTGTGCGTGGGCGTTGTAGCGTGCAAGGCGGGTCGCAAGGAGGTGCCCGAGCGTCCCTGGAAGGCGGCCGACGGGGCGGCGGGGAGCATTCTCCAGAGCGCAGGAGTCCCTGACGGGCAGCCCACGAGGAGCGCGACGCCGCTCGGAGGCAAGCTCAGGACGCCCTACACGCTCAAGGCGGGCAGGAAGGCCAGCGTGGCACTGTACGCGCTCGAGGGCGAGGCCGTCACGCCCTCATGGGCGGCGCCCGGCTCCGACCCCGCGGCCGCGCGGGACGACGACCTGCGCACGTCCTGGTCGTGCTCGCGGATCGACGAGGCCCGGCCCTGCGCCATCTCTCTCGTGCTGCCCGAGGAGGCGGAGGTGCACGTGATCCGCATCTTCCCGGGAGCGGGCGCGAGCCACGAGGAGTTCAAGGCGCACGCGAGGCCCAAGGTGATCCGGGTGCACACGGACGCGGGCTGGGCCGAGGCCCGGATCAAGCGCGGCTGGGATCACCGCCACATCCTCCTGCCCGCGGGCATCGTGACGCGCACGGTCACGCTGGAGATCGCGAAGACCCGCCCCGGCCGCTCGGACTCGATCGTTCACGCGGCCGAGATCGAGCTCTTCGGGATCACGGGCAAGGCCCGCGGGCCGCTCGAGATCGAGCCCCGCGCCGCGACCGTGCACCTCGACGGCGCGGCGTGGAAGACGGGAGACGAGGAGTCGATCTCGATCGCTGCTCCCGGCTTCATCGAGCTCGTCGACGGCAACGGCGGCAGGCGCCGTCTCCTGCGCGGAACGGGGCTCATGGGCGAGACGGGGGACCGGTTCTTCCTCGTCGAGAACCTCACGGCCGCAGACTGCCCGGCCGGAGGCCCGGTCACCGTCTCGGGCTCGTTCACGCTCGTCGACACGAAGACGCGGATCTTCTGGGACGTGGGCGGGCTGGGAGGCGTGCTCGAGCCCGTGTTCCGCCATCCCGAGGGCATCGGATTCGCGACGGCGGGCTGGAACGGGACGGGCCGCGCCGCGGCGGTCCTCGTGGAGGGCCACATGTTCAGGATGCCCGCGGACCGGGAGGGTGCGTTCACGTCCGACGCGGACCTCGCCGCATGGGGCTTCACCGAGAGCGCACGGCCGTGCTGCGCGTCGGTCGACGAGTCGCAGTGGACGAAGAGCTGCGCGCCGGCGAGCGGGAGCAAGGCGCGCAAGATGCTCGGCGCGCTCGAGGGACCGGACTGGGACGCGTTCTGGAAGCTGGCGGGCGAGGAGGACTGGCTCTCGTGCCCGCTCGAGGCAAAGGCGCGCATGCTCGTCTTCCGCGGGCAGGGCTGCACCGCGACCGCGAGCGTGCTCGCCACGATCGACGCGAAGGGCGGGATCGCGGACTGGCGCATGGCCAGCCGGTTCAGGCTCGGAGCCTCGTTCTCCAGCCGCGGGCTCGTCGAGGCCGTGGCCGGCGGAGGCTCATCGATCTTGCGAATCGGTCCGGACGGAAAGATCGAGGAGCTCCACGCGAACGCGGCGCTCTCGCTGATCCTGCCGCCGTCCTGCACGTGCGCACCGCCGTAGAGGAAGCTCTATGCCTCGGGCTGTGGCAGGGCCACGGCCAGGAGCTTGATCCTGCGCCTGACCGTCTTCTTGAGGGGATAGGCCGTCTCGAACACGCCCAGCGCGAGGTCGAAGGTAAAACCCGCGACGGGCAGCGGCGGCAGGACCGTGAAGTCCGCCTCGAGCGCCCACCTGGTCCTCGCCTCGTACCCCGGCACGAGGTCGTCGTGCGCCTCGAGGGCCTCGTGCACGGCCTCCATCGCGGCGTGGTCCACCTCCGAGTACCCCGATCCCGAGAGCTTCTCGACCTTCCAGCCTCCCTTGCCGTCGAAGTCGATGCGCACGACGAGCCTGGCACGCGTCGTGAACGCGTCCGACTTCTCCAGCTGCTCGTACGTGTCAAGAATGCCCAGGTCCTGCGGCTTCATGTCTCCGTAGAACTGGTTCGTGGGCGGATCCTCGACGGGTGAGCCGGTATGCCCGTAGGTCTGCGCCGTCTTCTGCCAGCTCGCGAGCATCTTGCCCACCGCGCCCTTGAGCGGGCTGTCGTGGATCTGCCCGAAGTCGGGGTGCCAGAAGTCCTCCATGCCGTCGCGGAGCGTCAGGAGCCCGGGGTCGAACGTGCCGTACCTGACGGTCTTGTACGCCTCGAGCTCGTCGAAGTAGGCCCCGAGCATGCCGTCCACGTCCAGCGGCCCCTGCTCCACCTCGAGAGGCCCGAGTGTCTCCGAGAGCACCTCGTAGGAGAGCTTGAAGGGATTCGACCTGAACTGCGGTTTCGTCTTCCCGGCGGCCGGGGCCGGCGCTGGAGGCGCCGCAGGAGGCTCGACCTCGATGACGGTCTCGGGTGAAGAATGACTCACCTGCCGGCGCGCGGGGCGCGGCTCCGGCATGTCAGGCGGTGAGGGCTCCGTGGGCGGCGGCGCGGCCTCGGGCCGGGCCCCGGTCTCGACGTAGTGGACGATCAGCCCGGGATCACCCTCGATCACCGGAGGCCCGACGAGCAGGATCACCGAGAGAAGGCCCGCGTGGACCAGGAGCGAGAGCGCGAGGAATGCGAGCCTCTTCTTCATGCCTTTTCCGCGGTGCCCGCCCTCCTGACGGCTACAAACCCCGTTTCGCTAGGATTATTCTCCGGAAGCACCCGCGCTTCACGCGACGGCCTATAATTGATACAACGGCAGAACCCATGAGCAAGAAGCGGATCGAGAGGATCGTGTTCCTTGGCAAGGGTGGCATCGGCAAATCCACCATCCTGACGAACCTGAGCACGATCTACGCGCAGATGGGCAGGAAGGTGCTGTTCGTGGGGTGCGACCCCAAGCGCGACGCCACGATGCTGCTCATGAGCCGGACCGACATCCCCACGGTCATCGACCAGCTGATCAGGACGAACGACGTGAGGCTCGAGGACGTGCTCCTCGAGGCGCGCTCGGGGATCCACTGCATCGAGGCGGGGGGGCCGGAACCCGGCGTGGGGTGCGCGGGGCGCGGGATCGCGCGGATGCTCGAGTTCTTCACGGAGAGCGAGCTGCTCGAGCGAAACGGCTACGACACGGTGCTGTTCGACCTGCTGGGCGACATCGTGTGCGGAGGCTTCGCCACGCCGCTCCGCAAGGGCTTCGGCGAGAAGGTCTTCATCGTGGTCTCCGACGAGCTCATGAGCCTGTACGCGGCCAACAACATCGCGCGCGCGGTGGTCAACTGCGCCCCCAACGGGGTGGTGCTGGGCGGGCTCGTCGCGAACCTCAAGGACGCGAAGGCCGACGAGAGGATGATCGGGCGCTTCGCCCGGAAGCTGAAGACGAGGGTGGTGGCCACGCTGAGGCGGGACGCGCGGTTCAGGAAGGCGGAGTACAGGAGACTCACGCTGGCCGAGCACGCCCCGGACTGCGAGACGGTGAAGAACCTGGGCAAGCTCGCGCGCAAGGTGCTCCGGATCGATCCCGCGAGGATCGAGCCTCCGACGCCCATGGACGACAAGACGTTCTACGAGCTGTCGCGCCGGGAATTCTCGAGGTGACGGGCGGGCTTGTCGAGATGGCGCTCGTGCGCCGCGGCGACGCGGTGCGCATGAACGTCACGTACGAGGGCGTCGCGCCGCTGACCATCATCATCTCGCCGGCCGGCAGCGGCCCGTGCCTGCTGGAGACGAGGCACCTGTCCTTCAGGTACGAGGGCACGACGATCACCGCCCAGCAGGAGCGGATCCTGCGGTCGATCGCGGGGAGGCTCGGTGACGCGACGTTCGATGAGATCGCGCAGAAGGTCCCGGAGGAGGATCAGGAGCGTGGTGCGGTCGATCCGGAAGAGATCGTGGACCGGGGGGTCGTCACGGTCGAGCAGTGGGGTGCACCCGACGCGTGGCGCAGGTTCGTCTTCCGCCGCGAGTTCGAGAGGAACGCCTCGAGCGCCCTGCGCGTGACGGGCAGGCGCGTGGTCACCGTCTCGCACGGCGAGTCGGAGTGCCAGTACGCCACGCCCGCGATCGACGCGCGATCGATGTCCCTGTTCTGCTATCCCTGGATCCGGCCGCTCGCGCACGTGCCGAACGCGCCGGCGCCGGAACGCTCCATCCCGAGCTTCATCACCACCGACATGCGCGACGCGGACATCATCACGGGCGGCGCGGCCAAGCTCGACGCCGTGCTCGACGCGCTGGCGGACAGGACGTGCGAAGGGGACGTGGTGGTGGTCAGGTCGACGTGCATGCCTCACGTCATCGGCGACGACATGCAGGAGTCGGTGCGCAGGTGGAGCGGTCGCGGCGACATCATCTACGACGACGTGTTCGCACCGGCGGGCAGGGACCTGACCGCAGAGCTGCTCGCGGCGGCGATCGACTCGGGCAAGAGGAGGAAGCGGCGCGGATCGTCGGTCGCACTGGCGGGCATCGCTCCGGGCCCGGCGCTCGTGGAGCTCGAGGGACTGCTCGTCGAGGCGGGGATCGACGTCGTGAGCGCGCTGGTGCCCCGGATCGATCTCGAGAGGGCCAGGGACTGGCGCAGGGCGGCAGTCCAGGTGCTCGTGCCCGATCCGTACCGCGATGCGCTCTACGAGAGCGTGTTCCGGCCCCTGCCCCTCGAGACGATCGAGCCGCCGACGCCCCACGGAGTCGCGGACACGCGCAGGTGGCTCGAGGCGATCGCGCGATCCGTCGGCCGGGAGGCGGAGATGAGAAGGGCGTGGAAGAGGCGGATGCGCCGGTGCGCGGCGGAGCGCAGGCGCCTGAGGCAGGATGCGGCGGGCGTGAGGCTCGGATTCGTCGTGGATGCGGACGAGTGTGCGGCCCTGGGCGATCCCGTGAAGATGGCGGGCGTGCCGGTGCTGGGCGTGGTGTGCGAGATGGGATTCGGCATCGACCTCATGGTGTACGGGGACGGACCCGCGCCGGACGATCGTCCGGGCGTGGAGATCCACCGGTTCGACGACAGGGAGTCGCTGCAGCGGCTCATGCGGGATCTGCCCTGCGGGGCGATCTACTCGGACCTGTACTGCGATGCGCGGATCACGGCGGCGGGCAAGATGCCGTTCTGCCTGCAGCTCTTCGAGCCGGGCCTCGAGGGCGCGGTGCGCACGGCCGAGCGGCTCGTGGGTGCGTGCCGGGCCGATTTCTACAGGAAGTACGGAACGCATGGCCGGACGCACTGACAGCTCGGACGTGTTCCCCCACGGCCTGAGGCACAACCTACCGTACCTCATGGGCGTCTACATCGCGGTGAACGCGATCGACGACGTCTGGCTCGTGGTCGACGGCCCCGACTGCGCGCACTTCAAGGGGCAGTTCATACACGGCAGGCACGACTGGACCTCCACGCTCTACAGGGTCGACGGGAGGCACCGCATCCTGTTCACCGGCACCAACGCGCAGAACGTCTCCTGGAACCGGGAGGCCGAGGTGACCGGGGCCATCGAGAGGGCAGCGCACGAGCAGGCAGGGGCGGTGCTCCTGACCTCCATGCCCCTGTGCGGGATCACGGGCGTGCAGTACGACCGGATCGTCGCCGGGACGGCGGCGACTGGCTCGACGGCTACGCCGAGACCCTGGCCGCGGTCGCGAGGAACAAGGAGCTCGGTGATCGTCGGGAGCGCAACGCCGTGGCAATCGTCGGCCACATGATGGACCGTGGCGAGGGCGACCAGCGGGGCAACCTCGCCGAGCTCGGGCGGATGCTCGGGGCGCTCGGGCTCACGCTCGTGTCGGTCTGGCCCGGCGGCGTCGCGTGGAAGGACCTCGACGAGGTCGGCCGCGCCGACGCGATCATCTCCCTGCCCTATGGCCGCGAGGCCGCCCGCATCGTGGCCGGCATGACGGGGGCGCGGGTCGTCCAGACGGGCGTCCCGATCGGGCTCGAGGGGACGAGGAAGTGGATCGAGGCGGTCGCCGGGGCCCTCGGCCGCGAGAAGCGCGCACGGGCGTTCATCGACGAGGAGATCGGCCGCGCGGCGGAGAGGCTCGAGCGCACGATCCCCTTCTACTTCCTGGGCCGGTCCGCGCACCTCGTCTGCGACCCGCACATGCTCGAGGGCCTCGCCGGCCTGTGCACGGACCTGGGGATGCGCGTCAGGATCGCGGTGGTCAAGGGAAGGCAGGGGCATCTCGACGACGTCGCGATCGATGCTCGGGTGGTGTGCGAGCCCGTGGTCGGCGATCCCTACCACCTGCTCCGGGAGGCCGGCGCCGGGCCGGACGACCTCGTGATGTGCAGCGGCGAGTACACGCCCATCTTCCGGCCTCGCATGGCCGTGGTCGAGCTGGGCGTGCCGTCGACCTCGCACCACGTGCTCACGGACACGCCCTTCCTCGGATTCACCGGCGCGCTCCACCTCGCCGAGCGCATGGCCAACGCGCTGCACGCCGCTCAGGACTTGATGGGGCGCCGCTAGGAAGCCGGCTGCTCGTACTCCATCCAGCGCTCGAGGCAGGGCTGGCCCCTGGAGACGCGCATGGTCCCGGCGGGGGCCTCGAACACGGCCGTGGCCAGGGTGTAGCCGTGCACGTCGCCCTCGGGGTGGCGGCAGGGGCTCCAGGGCTTGCGCTCGTGGGAGGAGAGAGGCTCGAGCAGGCTCGTGCGCCCCAGCGCGGCGGGGTCCTCGAGGGCCCGGTGCCAGGCGTCCAGCACCTCGTAGCGGTTCGTCGACGACGTGGAGACGTACTCCTCGTCCTGCTCCTCGTCCTTCATGGTCTCGAACACGAGATGGTTCGTGTGGAAGTACAGGCCGCTGATGGGCCTGACCTCCTTCTTCGTGGCCGTGACCTCCACGGCCACGGCCTTCCTCTCCGGAAGAGAGGAGAAGACGTGATGGAAGGCGAAGGCGCGCTCGGGGTGCGTGGCCCACTTGAGGGCCTCTTCGATGGACTTCGCCTCGAGGATCATCCGGTCGAGGAAGTAGCGGCCCACGCCGGGGCGCACCTCGCGCGAGCTGATGAAGTTCGTGGTCTGGACCAGGCCGCTGGCGTTGAGTGCCGGCGCGTTGCCGGGCAGGATGCCGGGGTAGGACAGGGTCAGGTAGGGCACGCCCTCGTCGGGCTTGACCTTGAGCATGAACATGAGGTCGGCGTAGGCGTCGTGGCCGTCCTCGTTGTGCAGGTGGTAGAGCCGGTCGGGCGTGGACAGGACGATGGTGGAGCAGCCGGGTTGCTGCTCGTCGGTCGGCGGCATCTCCTTCGTCTTCTGGTGGATGAGCTCGGACATCTCGCTCTTGAGGTTCAGGGCCATGAGGTCCTCGAACGGCAGGCCCGAGCCCTCGGCCCAGCCCTCGAGCTCGGCGAGCGCGCGTGGCGTGTGCTTGCGCGCCGCGTCGACGAAGATCTCGTAGGCGCTTAGCCCCTCGCCCGTGGCGTAGTCCCGGATCTTCTTGAACCACTCCATGCGGCGGTCGAGGCCCTTGCGGATGAGACCGCCGAAACGCTTGCCGATGGCCTTGCCCACCTCGCGCGGGTTGCCGGAGACCTCGAGGTAGGGGAACGCGGCGGTCGAGCCCTCGACGTAGGTGAACTCGACGGGCGGCGGCAGCTGCGGTGGAGGCTGCTCGGGCAGCACCTCGGCGCAGCCTCCCTTGTCCCTGCACCCCGGCACGAACGCCGTGGCCAGCAGGCCTCCTGCGGCGCACGTGCCGCGCACGATGAACCTCCTGCGCGTGATCCGTCTCTTCATGGTCTCATGCCTCCCGCGGCGCACCTGCGCCCTCGAGCACCGTCCTGGGGTCGACGCCGGAGGATCTCAGGAACCGGATCACCTCGGGATCCGTGCTCGAGATGATCTCCTCCGGAACGCCCGTGATGCGGATCCTGCCCTCGTGGAGCAGGGAGATGTAGTGGCCCACGGTGAACGTGGTGGTCATGTCGTGCGAGATGACGAAGCTCGTCACGTCGAACTTGTCGGCCGTCTCGCGGACGAGCTCGTCGACGTTGCGCGCCGCGATCGGGTCCAGGCCCGTGGTGGGCTCGTCGTAGAGCAGGATCATCGGCTCGAGGATGAGCGCCCTGGCCACGCCCACGCGCTTCCTCATGCCTCCGGAGATGTCGGACGGGTACCTGTCCTCGGCGCCCTCGAGGCCGAGGATGGCGAGCTTGTCCAGGACCCGCGCTTCGATCTCTCCGCGGCCGAGCCGCGTGTGCTCGCGCAGGGGGAAGGCCACGTTGTCGAACACGGTCATGGAGTCGAAGAGCGCCGCGTGCTGGAAGACCATCCCGAACTTGCGCCTCACCGGCCCCATCTTCATCTCGCCGAGGGGCACGATGTCCTTGCCATCGATGAAGATCTGGCCCGAGTCCGGCTTCTCGAGGCCGATCACCTGCCGCATGAGCACGGTCTTGCCCGCGCCGGAGCCTCCGATGACGACGTTGATGAGGCCCTCGTAGACCAGCAGGTCGACGCCGCGCAGCACGTGGTTCTCGCCGTAGCTCTTGTGCACGTCCGCGACGCGGATGTGGACCTGCTTGCCCATGCAGAGACGATGCCCCCTGCGGGATCCATTTTCAATAGCACTTGTCCGGACGGCGCGATGACCGTATCCTTGGATCATGAAGAAGATCACGAGAAGCGCCTGCCTCGTCGCCTCTCTCGCCCTCGCCCTCGGGGGCTGCGGGTGCAACGAACGTGAGAAGGACAACCCGTTCGTGTGCGAGACGCCCGAGGACTGCTACCCGGGCGTGGACCCGGCCGACCTGCCAGGGGAGATCGTCTGCCAGGACAGGGTCGAGGGCGGCTACTGCACCCACCTGTGCACCTCGGACGACGAGTGCTGCTCCGTGGAGGGCGAGTGCGCGGACGGCTACGTGCAGGTGTGCTCGCCGCTCGAGTCGTCGCCGGAGATGTACTGCTTCTACTCGTGCGAGGACATCGTTGACGGGGACGAGTTCTGCGCCGAGTTCGCCCACTGGAGCTTCCACTGCCGCTCCACGGGCGGAGGCGCCGACAACCGCAAGGTCTGCCTGCCCTGAGAGATTGACTCCCGGCGGCACGGTGGTAGACTCGCGCGCGGGAGTGTGAGTGGTCCGTGCGATCGCCGGTCGGTCCTCCTCGGAGGGCGGATCGGAGGAAAGTCCGGGCTCCAGAGGGCAGGACGGTCCGTAACGCGGACGCCGGGTGACCGGCGGAAAGTGCCACAGAAAATAAACCGCCCCGATTCTCTGGATCGGAGCAAGGGTGAAACGGTGGGGTAAGAGCCCACCGCCCCGGCGGTGACGTCGGGGGCACGGCAAACCCCGTCCGGAGCAAGACCAAGCAGGGGACCGGGCGGCCCGCTCAACGTCCCCGGGTAGGTCGCAAGAGGCGGACGGCAACGTCCGTCCCAGATGAATGATCGCACTCGACAGAACCCGGCTTACAGGACCACTCGCCTCCCACTACCTCTTGCCGTCCTGAAATGGCCCTTTCACGCACTTCAGGCCTGTCAACCACGGTGTTCCCTTCCCGGGTTCCGGGAAGGGAACTACCTGGCCTGCCAGCGCAGCTCCGGACGCTCGCGGTTCGACATGTAGTACTCGATGAGACGGGGCAGGTAGCTCCGCACGTCAGGGCAGACGATGCCCTGGGGCTCGAGGGCCTCGACGGCCCGTGAGCAGTCGTAGTGCGCGGGGTGGTTGAAGTACTCGAGGATCTCGCGGGGCAAGCCGAGGAGCCTGCGCACGCGCGCGAGCCTGAGCGGAGCGGTGATCAGCACGGGAGGGATGCGCCCCAGAGGCCCCAGCGCTCCCACGCCGCGCACGATCTCGGCGTAGATCTCGCGGCTGATCATGGGATGGGGGTCGGCCAGGGCGAACGTGCCCCCCGGGGCGCCGTCGGCCCTCCACAGGGCCACAGTGGCGTCGACGGCGTAGTTGACGGGCACGAGGTTCGACTCGGCCGCGAGCTCGCCCAGGTACGGGAGCGGGACACGCAGGCGCGCCAGCTTGTCGACGAGGACCATCGCGAAGTAGGGCCCGTCGAACTTGGGGATCTCACCCGTGTCCTGATCGCCGACCACGATGGACGGCCGCAGGATGATCGTCGGCATCTCCCGGGCGGCCTGCCTCACGAGGTACTCGGCGTCGTGCTTGGTGGACTCGTAGTGGTTCTTGAAGGACTGGCCCATGTCGAGCTCGTCCTCGTACACGGTCCCGGTCCGGGTGCCGGAAACGTAGCACGTGGAGTAGTAGACGAACCTCTCCAGCCCGCGCAGCGACCGGCAGAAGTCGATCACGTGGCGCGTGCCCCAGACGTTGACGCGGCGCGCCAGGGGCTCGGGGACCGCCAGGTCGTACACCGCCGCAAGGTGGAAGACGTCCGTGACGCGCTCGCTCAGCCCGGCCATGACGTCGGCGTCGAGGCCCAGGTCCGGGAGGGTGATGTCGCCCACGACCACGGTGACGGTGGGGCCGCGGGACCCGCCGTTGGTGGACAGCCGTCGGACCTCCTCGCGCGCCTTGAACTCGAAGCGCTTCTCCACGAGGCAGACCACGGACGTGGAGGGCTCCGCCTCGAGGATCTTCTCGATGAGGCGCCTGCCGATGAACCCCGGAAAGCCCGTCATGAACAGCGTGCGGTCCTTGCCCATGGATTCCACAATAGATCCAGCGCCGGGCGGCGACAAGTGGCGCTCTTGACGGATCGGCCCGGGCGCGGCATATCGCACGTTGCCCACAGGAGAGGCACCATGGCGAACATCAACCTCAACGAGGTGCTCAGCACCGTCAACAAGATCAAGTCCCTGCTCGACAGGCTGCGAAGGCGGGAGGCGGGCTTGGTCGAGAGCGAGGGCACGGCATTCCCCTACTCGGTGAACCTCAAGAACTTCCGATCCACGGACGAGATCGCCGTCGTGACGTCGGGCTGGTTCGATGACGGGTCGCTGCATCCGATCTTCGTGCACACGACCGTGGAGTGGGACGGGGACAACCACGTGCTGACGATCCGGCCGCACGACCTGGAAGGACGGCCGCTCGCCGGAGGCGAGTTCGTCCACGTGGCCTGGACCGCGATGGTCTAGCCAGACCCGCTACCTGTCGAGGGGCAGCCTCCTCCGCATGCATGAGCGCACAGTGTGCGGGGCACTCCGCCACCCGGGGCAATGTCAGGGTGGCTCCGACCCCGCACCCTGCCCGCTCTCGAGCCTCTGGTGGCCCCGACTGTCAGTTTTCCTGAGCCTGGCGAAGGGCAGCCCGTCGAAAGGCCCCTGGCAGTCACCGTCCATCGATGTTCGGGACCGGCAGCGATGTGTCAGGTTTCTTCTTGGGCCCGGGCGCGGCCGCGCTCGGGCTTGACCATGACGAGGAGCACGGCGCCGGCGACGAACAGGACCACGAGGGTCAGGATGCCGAAGCGCGGGTTCAGCGCGAGCCCGCCGGTCCAGCCCACCACGAGCGGGCCCACGAACGTGGAGAACCTGGCGCACAGGTTGTAGAAGCCGAAGAACTCCGCGGATCTCGAGCGGGGCGTCATGGAGGCGTAGAGGGAACGGCTGATCGCCTGGATCCCGCCCTGGAAGAGCCCCACCACCGTGGCGAGGACGAAGAAGTGCCAGCCGCGAGACATGAAGTAGGCGAAGACGACCACGCCCGCGTAGGCCGCGATGCCCACGAGGATCATGCGGCGGCGGCCGAACCTCCTGGCGAGCAGGCCGAAGAGCACCGTGGCGGGCAGCCCGATGAACTGCACCATGAGCAGCGCGCCGATCAGGTGAACGTCCTCGAGGCCCACGTCCTTTCCGTAGGCCGTGGCCATCTTCACGATCGTCCCGACGCCGTCCATGTAGCACCAGAAGGCGACGAGGAAGAGCATCAGGTCGCGGTACGAGCCGATGCTCCTGATGGTGGAGGCCAGCCGCGCGAAGCTCTCCTTCACGACGGTGAGGGCGCTCCCCGCCGGGGCGGGCTTCTCCTCGCGGATCATGGTCAGCACCGGCACGGCGAAGCCCGCCCACCACAGACCCGTCGTCACGAAGGCCACCCGCACGGCCGCGGCCTTGTCGGGCAGGCCGAACAGGTGGGGGAAGGTGACGAGCACGACCTGCGCGGCGAACAGCAGCCCGCCCCCGAGGTACCCGAGGGCATACCCGCGCGTGGAGACGTCGTCGAGCCTCTCGGGACGCGCGATCAGGGGAAGGAGTGCGTCGTAGAACACGCTCGAGCCCGCGAACCCCAGCGTGCCCACCACGTAGAGCGCGAGCGCCCAGACGGCCATGCCCTGCGGCACGAGGGCGAGGGCCATCGTCGCGAGCGAGCCGAGCGCGCAGAACAGGCCCAGCAGCCGCCTGCGGCTGCCCGTCCGGTCGGCGAGCGAGCCCAGGCCGACGGCGACGAGGAAGACGAGGACCACGCTCACCGAGGCCGCCGTGCCGAGAAGGGCCGTGCTCCTGGCTCCCTCCATCCCGCCGGCCCAGTAGCTCTTGAAGAAGATGGGGAAGAAGCCGGCCAGCACCGTGGTGGCGAAGGCGGAGTTCGCCCAATCGTACATCATCCAGGCACGGACCGCTCGCCTGTCCTCGCGCGGCTCCCCGGTGCGGCTCTTCACCAGGCGTATCCGATGGCGTAGTTGATCATGAAGGTGTGCGCGGCCACATAGTAGAGCCGGCTCTCGCTATCGAGCGGGTAGTAGCCCTGGTAGCCCATGCCGCCGGTCATGATGAGCCCCCGCGCGCGCGGCGCCCAGCTCCAGCCCAGCTCGACCTCGACGAGCATGATGATCCTCTCGACGGACCTGCTCTTGAGGCTGAGCGGTCCGGCACGGGTGGCCAGGTACGGCCCCTTGAGATGGTGCAGGACGAGCCTGAGGCCCAGCATGGCCCCGCCGCCGAGCACGGTGTCGTAGACCTTGCCCTCCTTCGAGTAGGCGTAGAGAAAGACCGGCGTCGCCTCGATGGCCAGGTGCCTGAGGGGAGCGTACTGGACCTGAGGCTTGATCTGGATGATGCCAGAATAGAGGCCGGCCATGATGCCGAGCGGATCGATGAGCACGGCCACCCGGGGGGCGGGCTGCTTCGACATGTAGGAGTACCACCCTGCGTGCGCGCGAGGAGAAAGCAGCGCGATCGCGAGGGCGACGCAGCATGCGATCCGGACCATGCGAAGAGGATAACAGTGGGGCCGGGCAGCCGCCAGTGCGCGGCATGGATTGCTTTTCGACCATTTATCGTTTTGAATAGACGTTTTAGGCTGATCGGTAGATGATGAGAAGACTGTCCAGCATCGTAGCGGCCGCATGCATCGCGGCCTTCCTGCCCGCGCGGGATGCGTCGGCGACCGGGCAGGACGATCTCGCAGAGTTCCAGCTCGCCATGAACGCCTACGACACGGGCGAGTTCGAGACGGCCGAGCAGAGGTTCACGGCGCTGCTCGAGCGCGACCCGCCGCTGGACAACAAGGCGCTCGTGTTCGAGGTCCACAAGTACCTGGGAGCCACGTTGATGTTCCTGGGAAAGAACCCGGAGGCCGAGGCCAGGTTCGAGGCCCTGCTCAGGGAGGACCCGGACTACGAGCTGGACCCCGTCCTGTTCCCCACGGACATCCTGGACACCTTCTACAAGGTCAAGCTCCGCATCGCGGACGAGCTCGCCGCCATCCAGGCGGAGAAGGAGAAGGAGGCCGCCAAGGCCAAGGCCGAGAAGGCGGCGAAGAAGAAGATGCTCATCGAGTCGATCAAGGAGGCCTCCATGCCCGTGTACCTCGGCAGGGAGCAGCGGACCCGGAACCCGCTCTTCGCGCTCGTACCCTTCGGCGTGGGCCAGTTCCAGAACGGCCACATGCTCAAGGGCTTCCTGTTCCTCGGGGGCGAGCTGGCCCTCCTGGGCGCGAACATCACGCTCTGGGGCCTGAGCGAGTATTACGGGAATCAGGCCACGCGAGTGCACGCGGCGCGCCAGGAAACGTACAAGGGCTACTTCGACATGCTGAAGGACGCCACGAACGTCATGGGCGCCGTGGTCATCGCGGCCATGGTGGCGGGCGTCATCGATGCGGTGATCTACTACGTCAAGCTCGGCGAGGGGCAAACGGCGTGGAAAACTGTCGACACCGAGGACGTGCCGCCCGAGATGCGCAAGGAGCCGCTGGAGCTCCACGAGGAGGACATGGACATCCTGCTCGGGTTCACCTGGAAGTGGTCGTTCTAGGAGCGGGCATGGGCGCAGACCGGACAGGCTCGTCGACCGTCGTGGCCGTGGCCAACCTCAAGGGAGGCGTGGGCAAGACGACCACGGCCGTGCACCTGGCCGCCGGCCTGGCCCGGCTCGGCCGCGAGACGCTCCTCGTCGATCTCGACGCCCAGGGCAGCGCCACGGCCCACCTGCTCGATCCCGGCTCCGCCGGCCCGGGGATCGTGGAGGTGCTGCGCGGCGAGGCGACGGCCGAAGGGGCAAGCCGAGCGACGGGCACGGAGAGGCTCTTTGTCCTGCCCTGGAGCGGCGAGCCCGAGGCCGTGGACGCCTTCCCCGCCAGCCCCGACGCGCTGCGGCGCGCGCTCACGCAGGTGACCGGCACCGTGGTCGTGGACACGCCGCCGCACATGGGCGCATCGACCATGGCCGCGCTGGCGGCTGCGGACTGGATCCTCGTGCCCGTCAACTGCGAGTACCTGCCCATCCTGGGCCTCAAGCAGTTCAACGAGGCGCTGGGCCGCATCCGGATGAAGCTCAGGATCCCGGCGCGCGTCATGGGCTACGTGCTCACGCAGGTGGACCGCCGCGAGCGCATCACATGGGAGGTGGAGGAGATCCTGCGCAAGACGTTCGGCAGCCGCGTCTTCCGAACGATGATCCGCATCGACACCAAGCTCAAGACCTGCCCGTCGCACCGCACGACGATCTACGAGTTCGAGCCCGAGTCGGGCCGCGCGCGCACGGACTACACCGCACTGGTCGACGAGTTCGTCGCACGCCTGGAATCCGACGACTGACTTGCTTCTCCCATGTCCGCGGCACCCTACTGCACGGGCATGGGGAGCGCGGGGCACTCCGGCACCGGGGATCTCCATGGTGCCTTCGACCCCGCGCCCCGACATGCCCTTGGTCGCCCAGGGAACGTGTGCTGTCGGGAGGACCGCAGGCAGCCTACGTGCAGATGAACGCAACGATGCTCCGTGGCGGCAGCTTCATCGCCTGCCAGTTTAGGGGGTCCAGGACTCCCAGCCGGGTGCGTGGGCGGCGATCTGCGCGTCGTCGAATGGATCGATGATCACGGCCGGGCCGCCCCGCAGGTACGTGTCGGCAAACACGGCGAGCTGGAGCTGGCCGGCGAACATGACCGCCGGGTCCTCGCAGGTGAGCAGGAACTGGTGCTCGGCGGGCCGGTCGTACTGGAAAAGCGCGGCCGTGAGCCCGTCGAGGTTGTCCGAGACCGGGGTCGAGGCCGCATCGAGCCCATCAACGGGACGCAAAGCGGGCATCACGCCCGGGATGCCCATGATCTGCGCCGTCACCGCGGCGCTCTCGTACGGGAGGATCTCGTCGTAGGCGGCCTGCTGGTAGAGGAGCGAGAGCGGCGTGGTGCGCGCGGGCGAGACGGGATCACGGATCAGGTGGCCCGCCCAGGTCAGGGGATCGCCCCGGTCCGCCATGGCGGGAACCAGGGCGCCCATGTTCATCTCGTAGAGCCCGTACTGCGAGAGCGCGGGCACCGGATCGTCGGGAAGATCCATGCTCATGGAGAGCATGAGGTTCATCATCGAGCCGGCGCCCACGTTCACCACACCCGCGCCGAAGGCGGGCTCGAGGGCCATGGCATCCATGCCCATGCTCGAGCCCATGGACTGGCCGGCGAAGGCCAGCCTCTCGACGTCCAGATCGGGCGTTCCGTCGCCGCCCGGATCCGGCAGCACGTCGATGCCTCTACCGCGCTGGAGCATGGCGACGAGGCTCCAGATGTCGACCACGGTCTGCATGAAGTACGAGTTCGAGCGCGAGAAGTTGTCGATGTACATGAAGGTGCCGAACTCGAGGCTGCACGTGCCCGGCTCGTCGGGGTGCCGCGAGCCGTGCTTGACCGTGTCGATGCCGATGACGGCGATCCCGAACCGCGCCATGGTGTCGGCCAGGGGGAGGATCGTCTCCTTGCACACCGTCATGGCGTGCTGGTAGACGAGCACGCGGTAGGGAGGCGCGATGCCCGCGTCGGTGTCCTCGCGCGGCAGCGTCAGCAGGAACTGCAGCGTCTCGGTCCCGGTGACCCGGGGGGTCCACGTCTCGTCGATGGAGAACATCTCATCGTCGTCGAGAAAGCTGGGCGCCTCGAACGTGCCGAAGACCACCTTGTCGATGCGGTCGAACCTGTAGGTGGAGAGGTCGAAGTCCGAGAGCAGATCCGCCGGGTCCCCGTCGATGTCGGGGTCCTCGATGTGATCCATGAGGTCCGGGTGCAGGTTGCCGTCCGCGTCGGCCGCATCGAACACGAGCGTCACGACGGGGTCGGGGGCGTCAAGGCTCTCGAACACCTCGCGCGCGGCGCTGAGCACGTGCTGCGGCACCTGGGTCGTGAAGGTGGTGACCATGGCCAGATCGCCGCGGTGGTACCCTTCCCTCTCGAGGTACGCGATCACGCGGGCCAGATCCCCGGCCGCTTCGGGATTCGCCTCCGACGGCGGCGCGCCGCCGTCCCTGATATCCGCGAATCCCTCCTGGGTCCCGAGGCCCGAGCCGTCGGGCGCGGTGACGCAGGCCGTGGTGACCAGCGCGTAGGTGCGGCCGGGCTCCAGGCGTCCGGTGGGCCTCGCGGCGATGGCGTTGCGGATCGTGGGCATGAAGATCGAGTTCCCGTCGTGGACGACCCCGGTCTCGATCGCACGCTTGCGCGTGGCGAGCGTGCCGGCCTCGGCGTCGCCGAGCCCGTCGATGTCGAGGAGGAACAGGGATGAGCCGTCGGCCGTGCTCGCGGCCGGGGAGGCCGGCAGGCTGGCAGGATCGATGGAACGGGCGAACGGCACGAAGTGGATGGACTGCAGTCCGGCGCCGTCGAGCACGTTCAGCCCGTTCCTGAACATGGATCGCGAGTACGCGAGCCTGAGCCCCGTCGGCGAATCGGCGTCCGCGACGGTCTTCAGGTCCGTGGGAAACGGCGCGAGCTCCTCGCCCGAGGGCGAGAACAGGTCGAACAGGGCCACTGGCCCGCCGGACGCAGGCTCCGGGCACAGCCCCTTCCGGCCTCCGCCGTCGCCCCCGCACCCGTTCATCGCGGCGAGGAGAACCACGGCAGCGGTGGTTGCCAATGGTCGGATTCTCATTCACTCCTCCAGTCGGTCACCGACATTACGACGGGAACATCACCACGGCAATGGGGCCGATCGAGGTGGATCTCGACCCTCTCCTGTGAAAGAATCTTCTACCTTCGCGGAGCACGCAACGATGTCGAAGACAATAGCAATGACGGTGGTGATGCTCGCCTCCCTGTCCATCAAGGCGGGCGAGCCCGCGGCGGTGCTCGAGGAGCTCGAGGCGCGCGGCATGGGCGAGGTGGCGCCTTCCGAGATGGAGGTGGCGCGCGAGCTTCTCGAGGCGGGCGACGAGAGGCTGCTCGGGCTCCAGCTCGACCTGCTCGGGGCCATGGACTCGGCGCACGAGATGGAGAAGGCTGCCGCGGGAAGGGAGATCGAGGCCCTCGAGGCGGAGAACGAGGCACGGGTCGAGCAGGCGGCGTACGAGTTCCTGGTCGAGCAGATCCTGGCCACCGGAGTCGCATCCTACTGGAGCGCGAAATGAGGGCCGTCCTGCTCGTCGTCGCGGCGGCGCTCGTCTCGTGCGGCCCTCCGCCCGCGCCGTCGTACATCACCGACGCGGCGGGAATCGAGTCCTCACCCGCGGCGCAGGATGCGCGCGTGAAGGCGCCCGCCCTGTGGAAGAGCGCCACGGACGCGCTCGAGAGGGCCCGCAACGCCCACGCGGCCGGCGACGAGCCCCGTGCGCTGGCACTCGCCATGGAGGCATCGGCCCTGTTCAAGACCGCCATCGCCGTGATGCGCGAGAAGAAGGCGGGCGCGCGCATCGCCGCGGCGGAGCGCAGGATCGAGGAGGCGGGCATCGAGCTCGCGAAGTTCAAGTCGCTCAGGATCGACTCGCAGGCCCGCTTCCTCGAGCTGCACGCCTATCACGAAACCCAGAAGGACGCGGCAAAGGCCAGCCTCGCCGCGTTCAAGAAGGACCGGGACATGATGGCCGGCCTCGAGGACGGCGAGAAGTCCAAGTGGCTCGCCGTGGAAGCGGGGCGCATCGCGACGGCCCTGCAGGCCGCGGCAGGAGCGGTGCTCGCGGCCGAGGCACTCGGCTGCGAGAAGCTGCTGCCCAGCGAGACGAAGGAGACGCGCGAGGCCCTCGAGAAGGCGCAGCAGGCGCAGGGGGCCGACTGGGAGACGACCCGTCCGCTCTCGGACGACGCGCGGCTGCGCGCCGACCGCCTGCTGAACCACACGCGCACGCTGAACAAGCCGGACCCGCTCGAGAATCCCGCGACTGACGCGCATCTCGTGGAGCGCTTCGTCAAGGCGCTGGCGGACACCCGCGTGATGGTCTCGGCGACCACGCGCGGCATCCTCCTGAGCCTGCGCGACCCGCTCGACGCGAAGGACGGTGGCCTGACGGACGAGGCGCTGGAGGCGATCGGCACGTCACTCGGAGCCATGGGAGATGCATCGAAGTCCGTGATTCTGGTAGAGGCCTACCTGTGCGAGGAATGCAGCGGCGAGGTGTGCATCGAAAAATCCGGGAAAATCGCCCTGTCCGCCGCGCGTGAGCTCGTGAACGGGGGCGTTCCGGAATCTGCTGTATTCTCCAGGGGATGGGGCGAGTCGCCGCCGCCGGACCCCGGCCACTGCCTCGCGGAAGCCTGCCCGGGAGGCCGGCTCGACATCCTGATCGTTAACATGTAAACGGCCGCAGTGGCCGCAGTTGATTTTCGAGATCATCTTTAATAGGTTGGCACGAAAGGTGGGGCGGACCGGTCCATGAGGCCGCGGCTCCGGCAGCGATTCGGCAAACCAACACTCATCGCACCCCAAAGGAGGGAGTTCAAATGGACGAGCAGAAAACACCTGCACCCCCTGCCGACGACATGGACATCAAGGTGTCCAAGGGCACGGGAGTCAAGATCGTGGTGATGCTCCTCATCCTCGCCTCCATCGGCGGCGGGGTGACGAGCTACTACTTCTTCCTGCTCAAGCCGGAACAGGAACGCCAGGCGAATCTCCAGGTGCACAAGGACTTCTGGAACGAGTTCACCGAGTACCACGCCACGGGCTACGGAGGCACGTGGAAGTGCATCTTCGGCGGCACGGCGGAGAGCCAGGTCAACACGAACCTCAAGCTCGAGACCGTCATCGAGACGGCGATATCACAGAACGAGGGGCTCTTCGGCAAGCTCATCCTCGCCTGCCTCGACAACGACGAGGCTCTGCTCGAGGCCGTGGGCAAGGAGCCGCCGCCCAGCCTGGTCGGCACTCTCGCTCACGCCGAGAACCTGCGCGGGATGAAGGTCCCCAAGGGGTACGAGGAGCAGTTCGAGGGGCTTCCCGAGACCGTCGAGGAGGTGGACGCCTCCTGGCGCGTGATGGCCGAGTACTTCCATGACGCCAACGAGCGCGCCAAGTGGGACTCGAAGCTCACCGACGCCGCCAACAAGGGCTGGGGCATGCTGTGGGCCAAGGCCCGCAAGCGCGAGAAGTTCAACTCCTCCGATCTCGCACAGGCCTGGCGCTACTACAAGTTCATGTCCTGCTCGCTGGGCTCCGACTACGTCGAGCTCGGCGAGTTCAAGAAGATCTCCGAGCTCGAGAGCCTCATCAGCAAGATCTCCATCGACGGAGCCTGCTCCACGGATGAGAAGGCGGCCGCGCACTTTCCCACGGTCGACGGCTGCGCGAAGAAGTTCCTCCTCTCGGGCCAGGCGAACCTCCAGGACGAGCAGTTCCAGAACGCGATCAAGAATTCCTACTACGACGAGCAGCGGTCCCTGGCCGCGATCGCGGGATCCTTCGAGGGCGATGAGGGGATCATCTACAAGGGCTGCATCACCCGGGCCCGCACGTACACCAAGGCCACCGGCATCACGAACCTATTCAAGGCGCTCATGGCCTACTCCAAGGCCAGGATCGGGCTGTTGAAGAAGTACCAGGAATCGAAGAAACCCTACGAGAAGAAGTAGCGACGCTTCAGGCGTTCCGCTCCTCGATGTACATCCGGATCTTCTCGCCGAGTCTGTATCCCAGGCTCTCGTCGATGAGTGCGTGCACCCTGCGCATGAGGGACTCGCGCTCGGCCTGCTCTTCGTACTCGAACTGGATGTCCATCCCGGCGCTCTCGCCATCGGTGGCGCTCTCGACCGTCACGACCTTCTTGACGAAGCCCCTGATGTTGAGGGGCTCGTCGATGCCCGGCGCGACGATGCGGAAGAGGAACAGGGTCCCGACCGGGAGGGGGTTCTTGGTCTTGATGAACGTGTAGTTGCGCGAGATGTTCTTGCAGAAATCGGACAGGAACGTGTTGACGCGCTTGTACTCCACCTTGAGCTCGATCGGCACCTGCTTCTCGCCGAAGGTGTTGATGGAATCCTCGATGCTCATCTTTCCAGCCCCTCGCTTGACGCCTGACTGATATCACACACCGCAAGTGCTCGCAACTACTGCGCTCTCACCGGCCGAAGTCGGCCGTCCAGTAGCGCCGCCAGCGCGCCGACGAGTTGTAGGCGTATCCGATCCCCACCTCGGTCACGCTGGAGTTCATGATCATCTCGCAGTGGCCCGAGGTCGAGGACATCCAGCTCGCCACCGCCGCGGCGGCGGAGGACTGACCCGCCGCGATGTTCTCCCCGGCTGCGAAGCCGGAGTAGCCCGCCCTGGAGCACCTCGTCCAGAACGCGGTCCCGTCGGATCCTGTGTGGCTGAAGAAGTCGTTCTCCGCCATGTCGAGGCTGTGGCAGCGGGAGGCCTGGCGCAGCGACGTGTCCATGGTCAGGGAGGCCACGGGCGGATACCAGGTTCCGTTGCAGAACGCGCCTGCCGCGCGCTCGGCGTTGATCTGGGCAACCACGCCTGCTTCGAGGCTGGCCCAGCTCGAGGGCCAGAGCGAGTCGTCGCCCCTGGGCGTGCAGCTCTCGGTGCCAGAGACGCACGTGGCGGTCGCCTCGCACTGGCCCGAGGCGCCGCACGTGGGGGCCATCCAGTGCTCGTCGACCGAACCGTCGCAGTCGTCGTCCACGTCGTCGCAGTCGTCGTCAGTGCCCGGGGGCGTGCCGGGCGTGCAGTCGAAAACACCCAGGATGCAGGTGGCGGTGCGCCTGCATGGTCCGTCACCGCACGTGCTGGCCGTCCAGTGCTCGTCGGCCGAGCCGTCGCAGTCGTCGTCCACGCCGTCGCAGTCGTCGTCAGTGCCCGTGGACGAGCCCGGCGTGCAGTCCACGGCCCCGCCGGTGCAGGTGGAGTCCCTCTCGCACGCGCCCACGCCGCAGGTCGTGGGGACGTAGTCCTCGTCATCGCTGCCGTCGCAATCGTCGTCCACTCCGTTGCACGAGGAGTCGCTGCCAGACGGTGTGCCTGGAGTGCAGTCCACGGCCCCGCCGGTGCAGGTGGAGTCCCTCTCGCACGCGCCCACGCCGCAGGTCGTGGGAACGTAGTCCTCGTCATCGCTGCCGTCGCAGTCGTCATCCACGCCGTCGCAGGTCGAATCGCCGCCGGCCGGCGTGCCCGGCGTGCAGTCCTCCACGCCTCCCACGCAGGTCGAGGGGGACGCGCACGCCCCCACGCCGCAAGTCGTGGAGACGTAGTCCTCGTCGAACAGCGTGTCGCAGTCCTCGTCCACGCCGTTGCAGGCCGTCTCGGTGCCGCCGGGCACCGGCGTGCACGGATCGCCTCGCTCCTCGCACCCGTTGTCCGCCCGGCCGTCCGCGTCGATCCAGCCCTCGTCGCACATGAACGAGCAGGTGCCCTCCTCGCACGTGGGCGTGGCGTGCGGCCTGTGGCTGCAGGCCGTACCGCACGCTCCGCAGTTGAGCGGATCGGCGTCCAGGTCGAAGTCCTCGTCGACGAGATCGTCGCAGTCGTCGTCCAGCCCGTTGCAGATCTCGGACACGCAGTCCGAGCAGTCCGTGTCCTCGGAGTCGATCCTCCCGTCGCAGTCGTTGTCCAGCTCGTCGGTGCAGGTACCGTCGTCAGGGCTCTCGGCCCCGGCCGTGGCCTCGCACTCGTACTCGCAGCCGTTGAACGGGTCCCCGTCCACGTCGTGCCACCCCGCCTCGCACTCCTCCACCACGCACACCGAGTCCACGCAGGCGGCCGTCGTGTGCTCCGCATCGCAGGACACCCCGCACGCGCCGCAGTTGGCGGGGTCCGTCTCGAGATCGAAACCGTTGTCGATCACGCCATCGCAGTCGTCGTCCAGGTAGTTGCACTCCTCCGCGGCGGCCTCGCAGTCGCCCGCCACGTCCACGGTCCCGTCCGCCGAACCGTCGGGCTCGCCGTCGCTGACGCCCTTGCCCCCGCAGGAGACGAGAAGACACGCAAGAAGCGCGCAGGCATCAAGCCGGAGCGTCGTCCCTCTCGAACCAATCCATGGCGTCGCTCTCATAACCTGAAGACCTCCGTTCTGATCATCGACTCGCTGCCGATCATGACGAACGCGAAACGCGCGAGGTTCCACTGTTCGTCGATCTCGTAGACGATCGACTCCGGCGGCTTGTTCCCAACTCACGATCCCCCTCGTGAAAGTGTATCCTCGAACGGCGGAGCTGACAATCTTAGCCGGGACGACCGGAGGATCACATGCGTTCCGGCGCCTGGATGGTCAGCAGGTGCAAGCCCCACGCGAGGGCGCGGCGCACGCTGTCGACGAGCCGGAGCCTCGAGGCCCGCAGCTCGGGCCCCGCGTCGCGCACGGGGTAGCGGTACCTTTGTCCGGAGCCCGCGTCGCCGGAAGCCGTGTAGAAGGAGCCAAACGACCTCGCCAGTTCCATGAGCGCGGACGTGAAGGTGGACGTGTCGTATGCGTCGGACCCGTGGTCCGCGCTGCGGCCCACGGCGGACGGGAGCCTGAGCAGGGCCTTGAGCACCTCGACCTCCTCGGGCCCATCGAGCAGGGAGGGGTCCCAGGGGCCGGCCGGCATCCCGCCGCACTCGTTGATGATCGAGCAGCAGCGCGCATGCGTGTATTGCAGGTAGGGTCCCGTGTCGCCGTCGGGGCGCGAGGCCTCCTCGAAGACGAACCTGAGATCGCGGTTGGGAGAGCGTCGCAGGAACTCGTAGGCGAGCGCGGCGCAGCCCACTGCCTCGGCCACGGCCATCTCGTCCTGCAGTGGACCCGACTTCTCGCGCACGAGATCGAGGGCGCGATCACGCGCCTCGTCCAGGATGTCGTCCAGCCGGGCGGACGCGCCCCCGCGCGTGGAGAAGATGTCCCCCGCGGCATCGCGCACCATCCCGAACTTGACGTGGCGCAGCCGGCCCGCACCGTCGGGGCGCATGCGATCGAACACGCCGAAGACCTGGCGAAAGTGGAACTCCTGGTTCGCGGCCACGACGTAGAGGCAGCGGGAGAATCCGGGCCACGTCTTCCAGCGGAAGAGCGCCGCGGCCACGTCGCGCGTCTGGTAGATCGTCGCCCCGTCGGACTTGACGAGGATGCAGGGCTCCTCGAGCCCCTCCACGTCCACCACCCGGGCGCCCTCGCTCTCGTAGAGCATCCCGCTCTCGTCGAGCTCCTCGAGCACGCCCGGGATCATGGTCTCGTAGGAGCTCTCACCATCGTAGCGGTCGAAACCCACCCCGAGGCGGCCGTACGACCGCCCGAGCTCCTCGAGTGTGATGTCGACGAACCTCCTCCAGTCCTCGCGCACGGACGCATCGCCCTCCTCGAGGCTCCGGAACAGGGCACGCGCCTGATCGGCGAGCGACGGATCGTCCTCTGCCTCCGCATTGATCCTCACGTAGAGGTCGCACAGGTACCTGATCCCTCCCCTCTCGAGCTCGGCGTCGCGGCCCCAGCGGCGCCACGCCAGGATCTGGAAGCCGGTCTGCACACCCCAGTCGCCCAGGTGGTTGATGCGCACGACGGTGTGCCCCTGGTGCTCGAGCATGCGGGCGAGGCACTCGCCCAGGATGGTCGTGCGAAGGTGCCCGATGTGGAAGGGCTTGGCGATGTTGGGCGAGGAGTACTCGACGAGGATGGTCAGGCCGGTATCCGCGGCGGGCTCGATCTCCCCCTCGAGGACCTTTTCGGCGAGAACGGCCGGATCGTAGAAGAAGTTGAGGTAGGGCCCGTTCGCCACGACATCCGAAAACCCCGCGGGAGGGCCGGCAAGCCCGGTCAGAAGGTGGACCGCGATCGCGGGAGGCTTCATGCCCTCGAAGGCCCGGGTCAGGCGGAAGCACGGCACGCTCAGGTCGGCGAGCTTGACGCGCTGGCCGGAGGAGCGCCTCGCCTTTCCGGATCCGCCTCCGCGGTCGACCTTGGGCGGAGGAGGCTCGGACACGAGCCCGCGGACGGCGCCATCCGGAACGAGCGGGGCGAGGGCAGACTCGATGGAGTGGCGGAAGAAGTCGAGGTCCATCCGCAAGACAGTTATCCGTCGGGTGAAAAAGTTCAAGCTCTACGAGAGAGGCTCAGGCGCCGAAGGACATGAGCGAGGCCGAGGTGAGGCCCTCGCGCTTCAGGGCGCGGTTCAGCTTCTGCCGTGCACGCACCTCGATCTGCCGTGCACGCTCGCGCGAGACGCCCATCGTCCGGCCGAGTTCGGCGAGCGTCCTCGGCTCGTCCTCCATGAGCCGGGCGGAGGCCACGAGCCTCTCGCGCTCGTCGAGGCACCTGAGGGCCCGTTCGATCACGGCGTGCATCACCGAGCGGTACTCGGCGCCCGCCGTCACCGACTCGGGACAGGGCCGTCCGTCGGCCATCCTGTCGTGGAGCCGGCCGGGCTTCTCGCCTTCGCCGCTCCAGTCGCCGTCGAGCGAGACGTCGTAGGTCTCGAGGTAATCGAGCATGTCCCTGAGGCTCTTGACGCTCACGTCGAGATCCTGCGCCATCTCCTTCAGGTTCGGACCCCTCTCGCCATGCAGGGCGATCTGGGTCGCCAGCAGCCTGCGGATCTTGAAGAACGTCTTGCTGCGGGTCATCCCGAGGCCGGTCTTGCCACGCTTCCATTCCTTGATGATGGCCTGGAAGACGTACGCCCTGATCCAGTACGAGGCGTACGTGACGAGCCTGACATTCTTGGACACGTCGAACCTGTCGATGGCGATGACGAGGCCCAGGCTGCCCTCGGCGATCAGGTCGCCGAACGCAACGGGATAGCGGCGGTAACGCCTGGCGATCGCGACCACGTGCCTCATGCTGCACTCGATGAGGCGCCGACGCGCGGAATGGTCGCTCTGCCCGCGCCACCTCATGAGCAGCTCGCGCTCCTCGACAGCAGACAGCTTGGGAGCGTTCATGTACTCCTGGCTGCGCTCGGCGAGATAGTTGACGGTGGACTTCATTTCTCGTTCCCGACCCCTTGTCCGCGCTGTCTGCAACGGATGGATGTGCAACGCCCGTGCCGCCCGGCGGTCATGTTCCGAAAAAGCCGGCTCGCGTTGCCCGGAGGCCCCCCGGTGCCCGGGGGAGGCCTCCGGGATGGCAAGGGATAAGCCAATTGTTTCGACGAATTGCAGGCGTCTGCTCCGGCCCCGGCCCGGGGCCCGTGACCGGGATGTGAATCAGAACGTTTCGCACCCACCCGACCGGGCTGGAAGGGGGAAAAGGGGGATCATATTTCACAATTGGGGAGCAGCCCTTGACTACCGTTTCAGATCTGGGGCTCTACAGGGCCTGGATGACACTCCCAGGGAATGGGGGATCCGCTGGTGATCCTGATCATGCACCCGATCGAATCCGGGAGCACACAGAACAACTATCAAGTTGCGGCCGTTGCGAGTTGCGGCGTATACTTGAACGGTTCGATCTGGAAACGTGGTGTCCCCGAAACTGGAGACTACTGAAATGAGAAGACTTTCATACCTGCTCGCGCTCACCTGGTTCGCAGCCGGGTGCGCGTCCACGACGACCCCGACCAACCGCGACGCGACGGACACGGGATCGGACCTCCTGGACGTCTCGGATATGCCCTCCGACACCGTCGAGGTCCCCCCGGACGTCCCGACCGAGGTGACGCCGGACCTGCCCGCCGATGTGATCCCCGAGGCGGTCGACGACGGCGGCTCCACTGGAGGCGTGGTCGGCGACGCCTGCTACTCGGCGACGCAGTGTGGAGGCGTGCCTGGCGCCGGCGTGACGTGCCTGACGAGCATCATGGGATACATCACATTCCCGGGCGGATACTGCTCGGCCGTGTGCACCTCCGACATGGACTGCGGCACGGGAGGCGCGTGCGTCAACCTCAACGACCTGGGACGCTACTGCCTGAAGCGCTGCACGTCCGCGGGCGACTGCCGGACCTCGGAGTCCTATACCTGCGACGTGGTGACCGGCGCGCCGGGAACCTACTGCATCCCGCCCTTCACCTCTCCTGAAGCCGGCACCGGCTAGCCACTGCCTCATCGATCCTACTCAATCGGCACATCACATGTCCACGGCGAGGAACGTCCACGGCGGTGGGTCGAAGGCACCATACAGTTCCCCGGTGACTGACCGCTACTGGACAATTCCAGTGGACTGGAATTGTCCAGTCGGGAGCAGGGGCCCGGGCAGTCCTATTTCGTCCCTGCAGCGGATACGCTTCGTGATGAGGCATCGCCGCCGGAGAGCACGAAGTCCCTGCCCTGCGTCATCAGCATGCGTGCCGCACTCTCGACGGCTCCGGGTGCGGGCACGACCTGGGCGTACAGCGTGCAGAGGTCCGGCACGAAGGCCAGGTGACGGAGGGACGGGACAAGACGGGACGACGGCATCGATCCGAGCAGAGCCTCCAGCCCGTCGAGGAGGCGGACATGGGTGGAGAGCAGGACG
>JAFDER010000420.1 GCA_019310245.1 Deltaproteobacteria bacterium | reverse complement strand
CACCTCGAGCTTGATCTCCCACTCCTCGGACTCCCAGCCGTCAAGGAAGAGAGTTGCTCCCTCCACGTTGCACGTGACCTTCAGCGTTCCCAGGAGCGACTCCAGGTCCTTGAGGATCTCGACGACCTCGTCCCTCCTCTCGTCCAGTATCTCGTCACCGCCCTGGAACATGTAGGACTCGAGCTCCTTGAAGGCTTCCTTGTAGCGGTGCAGCTTGTAGAGTGTGATGCCGATGTTGTAGCGCACGGCGAAGTGTGGCTTCGCCTTGTACGCCTGCTTGAACTCCACGAGAGCGGCGTCGTAGTCCTGGTTCTTGAAGAGCTTCACCGCCTTCGCGAAGTGCTCCTTGGCCTCCTCGATGGGCTGCTCGGCATGTGCGTGGCCGCTGCAGAGCAGTGCGGTCAGGAGGAGGGGGGCGGCGAGAGCGGGCTGGCTTCGGATCCCCATCATCGAGAACCAGGGTACACGATCGGCGCCCGTGCGGACAACGGGTGTTCGCAGAGTACCCGCCTCGTTGACACGCCGAGATCGTGGCTGGTAGCGTGAACGCGGAGGAAGGACTGGGAGGTGTCATGAGGCTCCTCGCGCTCGCGCTGCTGCTCGTTCTTGCCGCCCCCGGGCATGCGCTCGGCCAGGACGATCCCTGCGCCGGCGTCTCCTGCTCGAACCACGGCACGTGCGTCACGAGGGACGGCGATCCCGCGTGCGCCTGCGACGAGGGGTATTTCCCCGACGAGACCACGGGGCTGAGCTGCCAGCCGGTCCCGGAGCCGGCCGCGGCGAAGGGCCCGGACATGAAGATGGCCAGGGGCGTGGCCCTGGCCGGCGTGGGGGTCACGGCGGCCGCGCTGGCGGTCCATCTGGGCAAGGTCGCCTTGGTGTCCTTCATCATCGGCAAGGAGCCTCTGACCTTCGGCGAGAGGGATGCATCCTACGGGGCCTGGTTTGTGCTTCACCCCTCCGAGACGGTGTTGCACTCCGGCGGCGTGGCCATGGCCCTGGGCGGTGCCATGGCGATCCGCAGAAGTCTGGGCATGAAGATGACCACGCCCGTGAACATCGCGGGCTGGGTGCTGTACTCGACCACCTGGGTGATCGAGGCGCTGTCCTTCTTGCCTTCCCTTCCGGGCGTCGAGATCCCGTTCATCCTGACCTCGGCCGGCCTCGCCATCGCGGATGCGATGGCCGCGAAGAAGCTATCGGACGGCGCACAGGGTCTTGCCGTGCGCGGCCCACGGCTCGTCCCGGGCTTCGTGCCGCTGCCGGGAGGCGGAGCGGTGACCGTGGGAGGCTGGTTCTGAATAGTCAGTCCGGAGTGAGGCGTCTCATCCGCGCTCGTCGTCCTTCCACTTGTAGTCGATGAGCTCGAGCAGGACGCCGTTGGTCGCCTTGGGGTGGACGAAGGCGAACTCGCAGTCGCGGAAGGGCCGGGCGCCTCCGATGAAGGGATAGTCCTTCTTCGTCAGCTCGTCGATGGAATCGCGGCACGAGTCCACGTTCAGGCCGATGAGCATGATGCCCTCGCCGTTCTTCTCGATGAACTTGGCCACGTCGCCGTCGGGGCTCGTGGACTCCATCAGCTCGAACCCCACGTCGCCGAGCCAGTAGCGGGCCACGCGGATCTTCTCCGGCTCGTCCACGTAGGGGTCGTCCGGCGCGGGCTTTCCCAGGATGGGCTCCCACTTCTTGCGGGCCTCGTCGAGGTCCTTCACGGCGATGCAGATGTGATCGATCTTGTTGACCTTGTGCATGTCGGCTCCTTTACTTCTCGGGGATCGTGATCGCCCCTTCCGGGCAGGCGTCCACGCACTCGCCGCACTCCTCGCACAGCTTCTCGATGATGACGGCCACGTCGTCCTTCATCTCGATCGCCTGGGGCGGGCACTCCTCCAGGCATTCCTCGCAGCCCGAGCACTTCTCGGGGTCGATGATGGGGATGGGCACGGCTAGATCTCGATGGCGACCTTGTACGCGTCCCAGATGGCGTTCGAGGCGCGCCGCGGCTTGAGGGCGTCGCCGATGACCTCCACCTGTCCGCACTTCGCCTTGAGGGTCTCCTCGAGCGCTCCGGCCGGCGTGACGATGGACTGGATCACCGTGTCGGCGGCAAGGACGTGTTCCTGTCCCTCGGGGTCGGTGATGTGCACGCCGTCGTCGTCGATCTTCGTGATCTTGGTCTGGCTGTAGACCGTCACGCCGCCCTTCTTGAGCTTGAGCTTGTAGCGCCAGATGTACGAGGGGTTGACGTCGCGCCCGAGCTTCTTGCCCTTGCCGACCAGCGTGATCGTGTGGCCTCCCTTGACCTGGAGGAACAGCGCCGTGGCGATTCCCACGCCCAGGTTGCCGAGGATGACCACGTTCTCGCCCACGTCGGCCTTTCCGTCGAGCACGTCGAGGGAGGAGACCACGCGGTCGCCGCCGGGGATGCCGGGAGTCTCGTACAGGCCTCCGGCGGCGAGGATGGCGAAGTCGGCCGAGATGTCGGACGTGGGCGTGATCTCGGTGCCCGTCTTCACCGTGACCCCGGCCTTCCTGCACCTCGAGGTGAGGTGGTCGACGAGCCTCATGAACTCGTCGTCCCCGTGGGGGCCGTTCGCGGCGGACGCGAGCTGGCCGCCGAGCCGGTCCTGCTTCTCGTAGACCGTCACGTGGTGGCCCTTCTCGGCCGCCACGGCCGCGGCCTGCAGGCCTCCCACGCCTCCGCCCACCACGATGACCTTCTTGGGCTTGTCCACCTTCTCGAATCCGTAGTAGCCCCACCTGGGGTCGCCCTCGTGGCCCAGCGTGGCGCGCGCGAAGCAGTCGAGAGGCTGGTCGCGGAACAGCCGGGCGAGGCAGATGTTGCAGGCCATGCAGGGGATGATGTCCTCCTGCCGGTCCTCGGCGATCTTGTTCGGCAGGGCCGGGTCTGCGATCATCCCGCGGCACGACTCCCAGTAGTCCAGCTGGCCCGAGGCGATGGCCTTCTCGGCGTACTCTGGCAGGAACAGCCGGTAGGCCATGGCGACGGGCACCGCGAGGTTCTGCTTCATGCGCTCGGCGATGTGGAGCCACGATCCCATGGGCACGTCGCGGGTGATGACGGAGACGGCGCTCTCCTGCCAGCCGGCCGTGACCGACAGGATGTCCATGCCCGCCTCCTCGGCGGCCTTGATGGCGATCAGGCTCTCCTCCGGCGTGTTGCCTCCCCGGTCGTCGAGGAGCTCCTCGCCGCACAGCCTCATGATGATCGGATAGTCCGGGCCCACAACCTTGCGCACGCCCTGGATGATCTCCACCATGAACTGACTGCGTCCTCGCGCGTCGCCGCCGAAACGGTCCGTGCGCTTGTTCGTGTAGGCGGAGACGAAGTTGGAGATGAGGTAGCCCACGATGCCGGAGATCTCGATCATGTCGTAGCCGGCCTCGACGCACCGCCGCGCCGCGTCCACGTGCTCCTGGATCGTGAGCTCCACCTTCTCGAGGCTCATGGGCCTGACCGGCTGGAAGATGGGCAGCTTCTGCTTCACGTCCGACGGGCCGACGCAGTAGTCGAGCTCCACGCCGCCGACGCGCCCGCAGTGCATGAGCTGGAGGCAGGAGATGGAGCCGTTGTCGCGGATCACGTCCGCGATGCGCTTGAGACCGGGGATGAACTTGTCGTCGCAGATGCCCATCATCCCCACGTACCCCTTGCCCTCCATGTCCGGGTCCGTGAACGCGCCCTGCGTCGTGACGATGCCGGCGCCGCCCCTGGCCTGGGCCCGCATGTACTCGACCTCCACGTCCGTGACGAATCCCTCGCGGTCGTTGAAGTTCGTCTCCGTGGAGGCGTACTTGATGCGGTTCTTGGCCTCCAGCTTGTCGTTGATGCGGATGGGGCTGAAGATGTGGGGGTACTTCTTCTCTCCTGGTCTCATGGCTCGAGTCTCCTTTTCAAATCACCTTCTCATCCCTGAGCTTCGAGATGCGGTCGTCGTCGAGGCCGAGGAGCTCCCCGAGGACTTCATGGGTGTGCTGACCGAGCGTGGGCGGCGGGGCGAAGTGCTCGCCGTCCGGCTCGGGCGTGAGCTTGACCGGGTCGCCCAGCATGCGCAGCGGGCCGCACTTCGGGTGATCCAGGTCGATGATCATCTCGCGGTGCAGGACCTGGGGATCCTGCATCACCTGATCGATGCCCAGGATCGGGGCGCACGGGATCTTCGCCCGCCTGAGCCTCTCGATCCAGGCTTCCTGGGTGTCGGTGAGGAAGCGCTCCTGCAGGCGCTCGTTGACCTCGGCGCGGTTCTCGAGCCGGCCGGCCGCGGAGGCCAGCCTCTCCTCCGTACCCATGTCGGAAAGGCCGACCGCGTCGCAGAGCGCCTTCCAGAACTTCTCGACGAAGATCGCGATCACGATGGGCCAGTCGCTGGTGGCGAATGCGCCGTAGGGAACCACGGACATGTGTCCCGAGCCCTGCGGCCGGGCGATCTCTCCTCCCGTGAGGTAGTACTGGGCCACGTACGTGAGCATGGAGGTCAGGCAGTCGAGCAGGCTCAGGTCGATGCGTGCTCCCTGACCGGTCTTCTCGCGCTGGTACAGGGCGGCCGAGATCGACGTGGT
>JAFDER010000419.1 GCA_019310245.1 Deltaproteobacteria bacterium | reverse complement strand
CCTCGCTCTCGCCCTCGATGCCGAACGGGATGATGCGCTGCTTCTTGAGCCTGATCTCCACCTCGTCGGCGATGTTCTTGACCTGCCGCTCCGAGCCGCCCGAGCACACCACCAGGTAGTCCGTGTAGTCGACCTTGGTGGCGACGTCGATGATGACGACTTCCTCGGCCTTCTTGTCCATCGCAAACTCTGCGATCCTCAGCGCCAGCGTCTTGCTCTCGATTACTCTTGCCACCTCGAGCGTTCCGTCTCCTGCTCCCGGACCATTCCGAGAGCCTGTATTCATTATATCTAGAACACCCGACGTGTCATGGCAAGAAAACGACGCGCCCTTGGTTGGCACCCAGCGGATCATTCCATACAATCCGTCGTGAGGACGTGCGCCCCATCCCATCATCGTCTCTGGCAGCGGCCGCCGCGGCGCTGACCCTGTGCCTGCTCGCGGGCGAGGCGCACTGCGTGCAGGACCCGTCGCTCAGGTGGCGCACGATCCAGACGGTCCACTTCAACGTGAACTACTACGAGGGCCTCGAGGCCGTGGCCATGAGGGTGGCCGCCGCGGCGGAGGAGGCCCATGCCCGGCTGGTGCCCGTCATGGCATACGCTCCCAAGAAGCCCACCGAGATCACCATCACGGACGAGTACGACAGTGCGAACGGCTGGGCGCTCACCGTTCCGTTCAACCAGATCCGCGTCTGGGCCACGGCGCCAAACGACATGGGAACCCTGCAGGACTACGACGACTGGTACTTCGGGCTCATCGTCCACGAGTACACGCACATCCTTCACATGGACAACTACGGGGGCATCGCGTCGGTCATCAATGCCATCTTCGGCAAGATCTACCCGCCCAACAACGCGCAGCCGCTGTGGATCATCGAGGGGTACGCCGTGTTCGAGGAGAGCACGAAGACCGGGGGGGGAAGGCTGCGCTCGAGCCAGTGGGACATGATGATGCGAACCGCCGTGCTCGAGGACCAGTTCGAGCCCATCGACGTCATCTCCATCGGACCCTTCAGCTGGCCGCACGGCACGTCGCACTACCTGTATGGCTCCTACTTCATCCGGTACGTGGCCGAGACCTACGGCGAGGACGTCCTGGCGCGGATGAGCGAGCAGTACGGCAAGAGCCTCCTGCCCTACGGCGTGAACCGCACGATCCGGGACCAGACCGGCAAGACCTGGCCCGAGCTCTACGAGGACTGGTTCGCGGCGGCGCGCGCCGAGTACGGAGCCGTTGCAGGAGAGGTCGCCGAACGCGGCCTCATGGGCGGCATGCAGCTGACCAGCACGGGCGAGGTGGACCTCTGCCCGCGCTTCTCGCCCGATGGCACGCGGCTCGCCTACTTCTCCTGGGACGGACACGACCGAGCGGGCCTCCTCGTGCTCGACCTGGAGGAGCCCCTCATGAGCCTCGGGGATCCGCCGTCCAAGGTTCCCGTCAAGAAGTGGAAGCCCGAGAGCGTCCTGCGGACCACGGGTCAGGGCGCGGTGGACTGGACGCCCGACGGCGAGGGCCTCGTCTACGCGAGGACCGAGGTGTGGGACAACTGGTACGCATACCACGACCTCTACCACGTGAACCTCGGAAACGGGACCATCCTCAGGCTCACCACGGGAGGCCGTAGCCGCCAGCCCGACGTCTCGCCGGACGGAGAGCTCATCGCCTACACGGTCAACGGGGCGGGCACCTCCAGCCTCGCCGTGGCTCCGGCGGGCGCCGACCCCGAGCCGATCCTCACGAGGAACGAGGGAGGCTTCAGCCAGGTCTACTCCCCGCGCTTCTCGCCCGACGGCAAGCACGTGGCCTACTCGCTGTGGACCGAGGGAGGCCTGCGCGACGTGCACGTGCTCGACCTCGAGGCGGGCGAGAGCCGGGCGGTGACCTCGGGGCGAAGCCTGGACACGGGGCCGGTCTGGGATCCTCGGGGCCGCTACCTCTACTACAGCTCCGACCGGACGGGGATCTCGAACGTCTACGCGCTCGATCTCGTGGACGGGTCCCTGTGGCAGGTCACGAACGTGATCTCCGGCGCGTATCAGCCCGACGTCTCGCCCGACGGACGCACGCTGGTCTACGTGGGGTACCACGCGCGGGGATACGACATCTACCTCATGGAGCTCGAGCCCGGGAAATGGCTCCCCGCGCAGGACGAGGCCGAGGAGCGGCCCGAGGCGGACCTGTCCTGGACCCAGCTCGAGCCCGAACCCGAGCCCAAGCGCTACAACCCCCTGCGCACCCTGTACCCGCGCTACTGGTCGTTCGCGATCGCCGAGGACGCCTGGGGATACGCGCTCACCCTCCTGACCACGGGTGCGGACGTGGCGGGCCACCACTACATCGCAGCCGCGGTCGCCACGGGACTCGAGGGGCGCCTGCGCTTCAACTACAGCATCGACTATTCCCTGCTCATGCTGCCGGTGAACCTGTCGCTGAACCACTCGCGCACGACGTCGAAGCGCTGGGGCCTGAGGATCGACAACGAGTGGAAGACGTGGACGGAGATCCGCTACGGCGGCCGGGTCGATCTCGCGCTGCCCATCAGCCGCGCCGACTGGTTCGTGAGGCTGACCCTCTCCTACAGGCTCGCCTGGATGCAGAGCGCGGACTCGCTCGACGTGCCGATGGATCCCAACGCCGCCCTGCCGCACCTGCCGGACAGGGGCTGGCTCTCCGGGCCCACGGTGAGCGCGTTCTTCTCCAACGCCAGGGGCTCGCACTACGGCGTGAGCCTCGAGGAGGGCTGGAGCACGTGGGTGAACGTGCACGCGGACCTGCCAGAGATGGGCAGCGACTACCGTGCCGTGTCCCTCAACTGGGGGGGCGCCGCGTACGTCGAGATGCCCTGGCTCAGGCACCACGTGCTGGCCCTGAGACTCGCCGGCGGCTACGCTTGGTCGAACTTCGAGCGGCGCGGCTACTTCGCCGTGGGAGGCTATCCCGACGAGGACATCCTCATGGATCTCGTCAACCAGGTCCGCTGGTCGGGAGTGGCGCTCAGGGGCTACCCGCCGGGCGTGCGGTGGGGCGATCAGTACTACCTCTTCAACGCCGAGTACCGCCTGCCCCTGTTCAACATCCACCGCGGCCTGGGCACGCTGCCCTTGCAGCTCAACAGGATCTACATGTCCGTGTTCTCGGACACAGGGGCCGCCTTCAGGAGGAACGCGGCGGACTGGGACGGCGTGCTCACGAGCGTGGGGGGCGAGATCTACGTCACCATGACCCTCGGCTACTACGAGGGAGTGGTCTTCAAGATCGGCTACGCGCGCGGCCTCATGGAGGGCGGCATCGACGACTTCTACGTCATCCTCGCCTCCCCCTTCTAGCGCAACTTTACCGCCTAGCGCCATCCTTCCAGTGACGCTGAGCCGATCGAATCAAGGCGAAGATCCTCGCAGATCCGTGCCACAGGCGGATCTGCGCACCCCTTATCATTCCAGTGCG
>JAFDER010000079.1 GCA_019310245.1 Deltaproteobacteria bacterium | reverse complement strand
TCAATGCGCCTCCCGTGTTCATCTCGGACCCGGCGATCGATCCCGGCCGGGACGCCTACAGGGGCATGGAGTGGTACTACCAGCTCGAGGTCATGGATCCCGCCAACGCGGACGACATCATCCGCGATCCGGTCGTGATCACGGTGCCGATCAAGCCCGAGGGCATGATCTACTTCGGCGACATGCACTTCGAGTGGACGCCGCGCGACACGGACGTGGGCGAGCACACCGTGCGCATCGAGGCGGACGACCGCGACATCGAGGAGCCCGCCGTGCAGGAGTTCACGATCCGCGTCCTGGCGAACGCTCCGCCTGCCGCGCCGACCATCTTCTCCCCATCCATGACCACGGTGTACGTGTCGAGGCCCACGCTCATCATCACCAACTCCGTGGATCCGGACGGCGACATGCTCTCGTACACCTTCGAGGTCGCCACCATTGGCGACTTCTCACCCACGTCGCTCGTGGCCACGGGGCGGGTGTTCGAGGGAACGGAGGGGCAGACCTCCTGGATCCTGACCACGGATCTCATGGACGGAGGCCGCTACTACTGGCGCGTCTGGGCCAACGACGGCACCGCCGACAGCCCGCCGACCGACACCTTCTTCGACGTCTTGATCCGGGACCTTCCCGACGAGGACACCGACGCGTCCACGGACGTGGTGACCGATACCCCCTGGATACCGCCCCAGCCCAGCGACTCGACCTGCGGCTGCTCGACCCTCCCGGGTCGCCCGGGCGGTCTCGCCCTGATCCTCATCGGGCTCGCGCTCGCGGCCCTGGCCGCGAGGAGGCGTTTCCTCTAGGCGATCTCCAGGCGGACCCTTCCCTTCCAGTCCACCCAGCTCTCGAGCTTCAGCGGCCAGGCGAGGACCAGGCAGGACCCCTGGTAGGTCAGCTGGTAGCCGCTCTCGGTCTGCGAGACGGTCTCGACGGGATGGCGCAGGAGCGTGCAGACGGGTGAGCAGTCGAGATCCACGCGCACGCGTTCGTGCTCGTCGACGAGCGAGACGGAGGCCGTGCGCTCCCAGACCCCCCTGCTCGAGAGCCTGCGCTCGCCGTCGTCGAGCGGTGTGGCCGGATCGCGCAGCTCGTAGTAGCGGTCCGGCGCGTCGCCGGCCAGCAGGTTCACGTTCACGCTCGTGGCCAGCACGGCCTCGAGCGGCTCAGGTCCGTCCCAGTCAAGAGTGAAGTGGACCGTGAGCCGGGCCCCGTCCCCGTGCACCACGTAGCGCTTCGAGACCGTGAGCGTTCCCGGGGCGAGCTCCTGCCTGCGCTCGAGCGAGACGTGCAGCGCGTCTGTCCTCTCCTCCACGGACGTCTCGGTCCACTCGAGGGAGGCCAGGTCCAGGAGGGGCGTGATGCGTCCGTCCTCGAGCGCGGCAATCTCGGCGTCCGGCGGGAGCAGGGCCTCCTGGAAGGCGCGCCGGGGGAGCGCATCGTAGGCGAGCCTGGCCTTCATCTCCTCGCTCAGCTCCTTCTTCAGCGAGTGGATCGTGTCGATGGCCTCGCCCTCGTTCGCGGCGCCCGGCTCCTCCCGCTCGTGGTAGAGCTCGGGCCGGCGCGCCAGCACGTCCGTCAGGTCGAGGCACGCACGCCGGTCCACGATCTCGGCGAGGCACCCTCCCGCGGCCGGGGCCACGGCCAGGGTCATCCGTTTCGTCTCGACGAGGATCTCCTCGCTGCCGTCGCAGTCCAGGTCCGTGCGCGTGAGCCGGATCCCCTCGTCGACCGGGTCCACCGCGTTCTCGGCGCGCAGCAGGTGGAGCCACAGGGCGCGCCTGAGGTGCGGCAGGTACAGGCCGCCGAACAGGCCGTGCCAGTAGGCGCAGTTCGTCTGGCTGCGGTAGAGATCCCTGCGCGCCTCCTCGACGGCGGGCGTCAGTCCCCCGACCGTCCTGCGGTCCCTCCTCTCGGCCCCGGCCACCTTGGCGCTCACGCGCAGCATCCGCTTGTGCAGCCAGTTGGCCTCCGGGTATTTCGCGAGGAAGCCGGACCAGCAGCCGCCGCGCACGAACGGCTCGGACTCCGCCTCAAGGCCGTGCTCCTCGAGCGCGGTGCGCAGGCTCCTGAGCCTCGAGGCCGCCCGGGCGGGCAGGGACCACTCGCCCATCTCGCGGTACGATGCGGTGGGAATGTAGACGCGGCCGGCAGGCGCACAGGACCGGAGAGCCCCGGAGGGCAGCACGGTCTCGAGCGTGCCCTCCTCCTGCTCCCGGGAGAGCCTCTCGAGGAACCCCTCGAGCCAGCCCTTCTCCCACACCCACTCGCGCGTGCCCGGCCAGAGGCCGAACTTCTCGGCGTCGTCCCCGTACGTCCACAGCTCGCCCGGACGCGCGGACAGGATCCTCACCGTCTCCGCCGGCGGCCTGAACGGGATGGCATAGCGCAGCGCCTTGGAGATGGGCAGGACGGCGACGGTCTTTCCGTGCTTCTCGGTGATGTGGTAGCCCGTGACGTGCTCGTCGAGGACGCCGGCATAGCGCAGGTGCGTGTCGTCGACGAACGTGTAGCGGTACCCCGCGTCCGAGAGCAGCGCGGGGAGCTCGGGCTCCCAGACGCGCTCGGCCAGCCACATGCCCGCGGGCAGGGCGCCGAACAGGCGCGCGCACTCGTAGCGCATCATCCTGAGCTGCCCCAGCGCGTCGTGCGGCGGCAGGACGGTGAGGATCGGCTCCTGCCAGCCTCCTCCCAGGATCTCGACCTGCCCGCGCGAGACGAGCGAGGCGGCGAGCGCGATCGTCTCGGGCCGCTGCGCCTCGATCCACTCGAGAAGCGGCCCGGAGACGTGCAGGGCGAGGCGGACGCGGGGGAATCGCTCGAACGCGTCCAGGATGGGCCGGTAGCACGCGTCGTGCGCCTCCTCGAACACCTCCTGCAGGTTGCCCGTGGGCTGGTGCGCGTGCAGTGCCATGACGAGCCTGGGCGGGTGCGTTGTCTCGCTCACAAGGGCCTCCCGGGGGATACCGGAACCTTGCCATTATTCTCCGTCAAGATACAATGTCACCATGCGGACGAGAATACGTTTTCAGGCACTTGCCGTCGCGCTGCTCCTCGCGGTCTCCTGCGGGAGGGGAGACGGCAACGTGAGCTTCAGGCTATTCTTCGATTTCGAGCCCGGCACCGAGCTGACGCTGTGGCTCTACCAGGACCCGGTGGACGACCTCTGCGACGAGACTCTCATGCAGTATCCCGGCCCCTGGGAGCCCACGTCGCGTGCTCCCTTCGGGGACCCGATCACCCCGGTCTACGGCGAGAACGAGATGCAGCTCAATCCGGGCCGGTGGGGATTCGTGTTCCGGGCGGTCGAACCGGCGCATCCCCTCAGGGATCTCGCGCGCGGCTGCGCCATCGCGAACCTCACCTCCGGGCCGAACCCGTCTCCCGTCGAGATCTGGACCATCCGGCCGTTCTGGCCCGGGGAGTGCGGCGACGGCATCCTCGACCCCGAGGAGATGTGCGACGACGACAACACGGCCGACGGCGACGGCTGCTCGGCCGACTGCCAGTCCACGCCGGTGCTCACGCTGAGCCAGCTCGCCGAGGCGGCGCAGTACGAGCCCGACCTGGCGGCTTTGAGCGGCGGGTACATGGTGGCCTACACGAGCGACGCGTTCGATGCATGGGAGACGTCGACGTCGGTCAACGTGCAGCGGCTCGACGAGCTCGGGGCGTCCGTGAACATCGGCTCCTGGCCCGTGCTCAAGCTCAACATCGACACGATCTTCAACTCCCAGGAGCAGCCCCGCATCGCCACGGCCGGCTCGAGCGTGCTGGCCGTGTGGCTCGATTTCGAGGCCCGGACCACGGGCCCGGGCGACGTGAGGGTCCGGGAGATGAACGTGGACACCGGCACGGGCGACCGCGAGGTCTACATCAACGACACGCTCGACGGCACGCATCTCGACGTGGTGATCGGCGGAAACGGCAGCTCCACCACCCAGATGGTTGCCTGGTCCGTGGGAGGGGACGTGTTCTGCCGCCTCGCAACGGAAGGCTCGCCCACGGGCGGCGCCGAGATAAGCTGCGCCACCGACACCTCTGGCACGCAGGAGAGGCCGGCCGCGGCCCAGGCTCCCGACGGACGCTATGCCGTGGCGTGGGCCGGGTCGGGGACGGTCTACGTGCGCTTCTTCAGCTCGGCGGGTGCGGCAGTGGGCTCCGAGGTGGCCGCTTCGACGACGGGAGGCACGCACACGGATCCCGAGCTCGCGTTCGACGCCGACGGCAGGCTGCTGGTCGCGTGGAAGGAGGGAAGCAACGTGCGAGGCCGCATCTTCGACGCCGCGGGCAACCCCGACCTGGCCGACTTCCACATCGGCCCCGAGGTCACGAACTCGGGCGACCGGGGGATCATCGACGTGGCGGCGGGCGCCGGCCGCGACGAGGTCGCAACGTTCATCGTCGCCTGGGTTTCCGGGCCCGCGGGCGTCAGGGCCAGGCTCGTGACCGGCACGGACATCTTCGCCATCAACCGGTTGATCGCGCCCTCCACGCCGGGGGCCTTCGTCGACACCGGGTCGTTCCCGGTGACGCCAACGACATTTCCGGGAATCAAGACGGCGAGGCGACAACACGGACGTCAGGGGTCGCATCATCCCCATGAACTGAACCGCGGTCACGCCCCCGATGCAGGTCGACGTCTTCCACAAGCAGATCACCGTCAAGCTGGTGTACTACGGCCCGGCGCTGAGCGGGAAGACCACCAACCTGCAGCACCTGCACACGCTCGTGGATCCGGGGCTCAGGGGCAACCTCATGGCCCTCGAGACCAGGGACGACCGCACGCTGTTCTTCGACCTGCTGCCCTTCCACTTCACGTCGGCGGGCGGCGTGAGGCTGCGCATCAAGCTGTTCACCGTGCCGGGGCAGGTCATCCACAACGCCACGCGCAGAATAGTGCTCCAGGGAGCGGACGGCGTCGGGTTCATCGCTGACTCGCAGGTCTCCCAGATCGACAACAATGCGCAGAGCTTCACGAGCCTGGGCGAGAACCTCGCCGACAACGGACTGAACCTGGCCACCACCCCGCTGGTCATCCAGTTCAACAAGCGCGACCTGCCGGCGATCCGCTCGGATGACGAGATCGACGCCCTGGCATCGCTGGGGCGCGAGCCCGTGTACAAGGCCGTTGCCATCCAGGGCATCGGCGTGGTGGGGACCTTCCTGGGCCTGTTCTCCATGACGTGGACCGCGCTGGAGAAGCAGCACGATCTCTCGAAGCGTTTCGAGATCAAGGCGTCGGAGATCACCTCGTTCCTGGAGGGGATGATCGGCGGCTCCGGCCGCGGGGAGGTGGCGACATGAGCATCGACCTCATGCAGTCGGCGGGGATCGAGGATCTCGCGAGCGCCGACGACCTGGAGACCCTGTGCACGTCCTTCGGATCGCTGCTCGGGGTGGGGATCCGCATCGTCGACGCCGAGGGGCGCGGCCTGGCCTCCCACAGGCTGCTCGCCGACGCCTGTGAGTACCTGCACGGCTTTCCCAGCATGACGGGAGAGTGCGAGAGCTTCTTCCAGCGGATCCTCAAGCCGGATGGCGATGCCGACGGCCATGTGGTCCACCACTGCTACGCCGGCCTCGCGTACGCCACCATGCCCCTGCACTACGACGGCGATCTGCTGGGCAACATCGTCCTGGGACCGTTCCGGCCGTCCCGCGGATCCGGTGCTGCCGGACAGGCCGAGCTGACGAGTGGAGTGGATCGGGCGAAGCTCGAGACCCTGGTCGAGCGGACCCGCTCGATCTCCGCGGAGGGGCTCGGGCGGATCTTCTCCGCGGTCGTCACACTGCTCCTGGTGATCCTGCGCATGGGCCACAAGGTGATGGCCACGGGCCTGGCGCACACCCTGAGCGTCGAGGAGTCGTACCGCCAGCTTCTCGAGAAGAACAAGGAGCTCGAGGACCACCAGCGCAGGCTCGAGGAGGTGGACCGGCTCAAGTCCAACCTCCTGGCCACGATGAGCCACGAGCTGCGCACGCCGCTCACGTCCATCATCGGCTACAGCGACATGCTCGCGAGCGGAATGGGCGGGGGCGAGCTCACAGAGGACCAGCTGGGGTACGTCTCGACGATCGCCGAGAAGGGCGAGGGGCTCCTGGGCACCATCTCCACGATCCTCGACGTGGCTTCCCTCGAGTCGGGCCGCTTCGAGGTCGAGCGGCAGCGCACGCCGATCACCGAGATCGTGGAGAGCGCGGTGCACAAGGTGAAGGAAGCCTCCCCGAGAAGGGACGTCAAGCTGGAGCTCGGGGAGCTCTCCTCCGCCGTCGTCGTCGTCGACCCCGAGATGGTGGGCAAGGCCATCTACCAGCTCATCGACAACGCCATGAAGTTCTCCAAGCCCGGAGGCCACGTCCAGGTACAGGTCAGGGAGCTGTCGCAGAGGCCCAAGGGCGACGAGGCCGTGGGCTACGTCGTCATGGCCCCGAAGCTCAACTGGGTGGAGATCATGGTGTGCGACTACGGCGTTGGCATGCCGCAGGAGATCCAGAAGAAGATCTTCGAGCCCCTGTTCCAGGGCGACGACTCCGTCACCCGCAGGCACGGGGGCCTGGGCCTGGGGCTGGCGCTCGTCAAGCACTACGTGGCGGCCAACGAGGGCCGGGTGCGCGTCGAGTCCACCGAGGGCGAGGGCTCGACCTTCTACATCCGATTTCCCAGGGAGGAAGAGCCGGAGAGGCCCTCGCGTGGGTGAGTTCGAGATCATCGCGTCCATCCGGAGCCTGCTCGGCGACCCGCCCGGCGACGTGGTCATCGGCCCGGGCGACGACTGCGCCGTCGTCAGGTGCGGCTCCTCGCTCCTCCTGCTCACCGATGACGCGATGGTGGAGGACGTCCACTTCACGCGCGCCCTCCTCGATCCGCGCGCCCTGGGCAGGCGCGCGGCCTCCGTTGCCGTCTCCGACATCGCGGCGATGGGGGGAACGCCCCGCTGGCTCCTCGCCTCCGTGGGGGCGCCTCCCGGCGCCGGAGACGCGCTCGTGGAGCTGGCCGCCGGGCTGGCCGAGCGCTGCGCCGAGCTGGGGGCCACCCTCGTGGGCGGCAATCTCACCCGGAGCGAGGCGCTCATGATCTCCCTCTCGGCGGCCGGGACCGTGGACGGGGAGCCCCTGCTGCGATCCACGGCCCGGCCCGGCGATCTCGTTGCGCTCACGGGGCCCGTGGGTGGCGCGGCCCTGGGCCTGGAGCTGCTCATGGCCGGAGGAGGCCGGGACGGAGCCGCTGCCTCGCTCGCTCGGATGTGGCGCGATCCTCCCGCGCGCGTCGAGGCCGGGCAGGCTCTTCTCGGCATCGCCCGCGCCGCGATCGACGTCTCGGACGGCCTGCTCCAGGACCTGGGACACGTCATGCAGGCCTCGGACGTCGGGGCGCGGATCGAGCTCGGGAACCTTCCCCTGCCGTCCGGTTACGACGATCTGGCCCCGGCCGACGAGCCCCTCGCACCGGCGCTCGCAGGAGGCGAGGACTACGAGCTCCTCGTCGCCATCCCACGGGATCGCGTCGAGAATGCCTCGTGCGATCTCACCGTGTGCGGCGCGTTCACGGAGCCGGATGCCGGGCTCGTTCTCGTGCACGAGGATGGTACCGAGGAGAAGGCGGACCCGCGCGGGTGGGACCATTTCGGTGGATCGTGACGCCGCGCGGACCGCTGCGCGGCATGTTCACGGCCGTGCCCGGGCGGTACGATCTGGTGAACCGGATCCTGACGCTCGGGCTCGACCAGGTCTGGCGGCGCGAGGCGGCGCGTGAATGCCTGCAGGGGTTCCCGGGCAGGATCCTGGACCTGTGCACCGGAACCGGCGATCTCGCTGTCATGCTCCGCGCCATGGCGCCGGCGGACGCGCAGGTCGTGGCCGTGGACTTCGTCGCGCCCATGCTCGAAGCCGCATCGCGCAAGGCCGGAGCGCGCGGCGGCGGGATCCGGTACGTCCTGGCGGATGCCGGGGACCTGCCGCTCCGGGACCGGTCCATCGACTGCGCCGGGATCGCGTTCGGGTTCCGGAACCTCACCTACAAGAACCCGCGCCGCGCCGCCCACCTCGCCGAGATCCGCAGGGTGATCGCTCCGGCCGGCAGGTTCGTCGTCGTGGAGACGAGCCAGCCGGATTCTGACCTGTGGCGCGCCTGCGTGCACGCCTATCACAGGTCGATCACGGGGCCGATCGGAGGCTCGCTTTCCGGCCACGGGCCGGCTTACAGGTACCTCGCGGCCTCGGTGCGGTCGTTCTACCGATCCGGCGAGGTCGAGGCGATGCTCCTGGACGCGGGCTTTGCGGGCGTGTCCTCCAGGCCCCTGCTGGGCGGTGCGGCCTGCATGCACGTCGCCGTGAGATGATCCGGCGCGGTCAGTTGTACTCGTAGACCACGGTGAAGGCGTCCGGGCTGAACTTCAGGAGCCCGTCCCATGCCCTGTCCGAGATGAAGAGCGAGTCGAGATGCTCGCTGTATGCGATGGAGTGGGGCAGGGTGGCCGCCTTCGTGGCCAGGGGCTGGAATCCGGCGATGGCCGCGAAGAAGAAGGCGAGGCCCGGCCTGAGGATCGTGGTCGTGAGGGGCGGCGCATCCACTCCGTTGTCGAGGATCTTGAACCTGACGTAGGGGTTCACGAACGTGGCGTTCATGCCGGCGCGGCTCGTCAGCAGGGTGCAGTCCAGCGGGTCGTTCCAGTCCGTGCACGCCTGCATGCTGTCCGTGCAGAAGCCGTCCCCGTCGATCGTGGTGCTGTGCAGGAAACCGGTCTCGGATGCGGACACGATCCACTGGTTCGACGCGCGAACGTGGTACTTGACCGCGAAGGGGAAGCACTCCTCGCCCGGTGGGTCGAAGCCGTCGCTGTTCCACTCGTCCGTCTCCGGGTCGAACTGGGCCATGCGCTCGATCGTGAGCGTGTGCTGGGTCGCCCCGGCGATGCGGTAGGCCGCGCCTCCCTCGGACGGGTAGCCCGAGCAGTCCAGGTCCGTGTCCAGGGGGTCGGGACCGTCCTCGATGACGAGCACGTCGCCCTCGTAGGAGCCCGACGCGTCCATCTCCCGTCCCAGGACGCCCATGGCGCAGTAGTAGATGCCCGGGTCGGTGAGGGTGAGCCCGTCCTCCGAGACGTTGCCGCCCACTCCGGTGGTCCACGGGACGCGGCCCTCCCATATCATGCCCCACGTCTCGCTCACGGTCCTGCGGATCACGGGCATCAGGGGGTCGTCCGGCGTGTCCTCGAAGAACGTGACGCCGTAGGAGAACCTGCTCTCCGAGTCCGTTGGGGCGTACGGCTTCATGTAGTCATGATCGGCGAAGCAGGGCGTCGCCATGCCCGTGCAGTTCGTTGGAAGGTAGGTGATGGTCTCACCGTCGCCGTTCATGAGCGCGGGCTCGTCGAACCATCGAGGGTAGGAGTCCTCCTCGTCGTAGACGTTGCGCAGGACGTGGGGCGTGCAGGAGGCGGGGTCGTTGTCCGGGTCCGAGTCCGTCATGAAGTACCAGCACACCCGGTCGTAGACGTTCACCACCTCGACGATGCCGGTGGAGGTCAGGACGTAGACGAACACCCCCCGCATCTCCAGCGGATCGATCTCGTAGTCGCCGGCGCCCTCGCTGCTCTCGTCCTCGAAGCTCACGGCCAAGACGTCGACCACGATGCCGTCGGTGCGGATCGCGCGCCCCACGAGGGGATCGCTCTGCGATGAGTCGATCTCCTCGCCGGTGTCCAGATCGACCACGTGCAGGAGCTGCTCGTCGCGGTTTCCGGCGTAGAGGAAGCGCCCCTCGGGCGTGGTCGTCTCGTCCGAGAACGTCGGTGAGACGTCGACCACGTCGAACGCGGCGATCGGCCTGCCCGCGAGGTGGATGGCCACGAAGGCCTCGAGGGCGTCGTCGCCCGCCTCGAGACGGTCCAGGTCGAGCTCCAGGACCCCTCCCCCGCCGTCTTCCGTGAACCCGGACACGAAGACCCTCCTGGGTCCGTCCGTCTCGACGACCTTGACCTCGACGGGCCTGAACGTCACGGGCGCGCCCGGGTCGGTGTCCTCGTCCGGGACGTCGGAGGGCAGGTCCTCCGCCACGTCGTCCAGCACGTCCTCGGCCGCGTCGGACTCCTCGTCGGCGTCGGTGGAGGCGTCCGGATCCGTCTCGGGCACCTCGTCCGCCGCCGGAATCTCTCCGACGAGGGGCAGCACCTGGACGGCGAGGGGCTCGACGCCGGTCTCGATCCGGCCGAGGGCGTTCTCGAACGGAAGCGTCAGGAATACCTGCGAACGGTCCCGGGTCAGGTCGACGGACTGCGCCTCCGCCGGCAGGTCCACGAACACGGGCTCCGGGAGGGTGGGTCCGAGGATCCCGGACGTCTCCACGATCGCGAGCGTCGGTTCGCCGACGTGGACGACGTAGATATGGGTCCCGTCCAGGCTCACGACCATGTCGCTCGGGAACGTGCCCACGTGCGGGAACGTGGTGAACGGCACCCTGTCGTCCGAGTCGTGTAGCCTGTTGCGGTCCAGGTCCACCACGGCGATCTCCCCCCGGTTGGTCTGGAGCACCAGGGCGAAGATGGAGCAGTCGGTGTCTCCCGAGTTGGGGTCGCAGGCCTCCATCCCGGTCCCCGACCAGGAACCGTCCGTCGCCTCGCACAGGCACACGAAGTCGATGGAGCCTCCGCGCTCGAGCTGGAGCAGGCTGATGTTCGGGGGATCGTCCTGGCATCCCACCAGCGACGCGAGGGCGACGAGTGCCGCCAGGGCGCGGGCGCGTCGCATCAGTCGTTGCTCCTGACCTTCTCGGGGATGCCGATCGTTGCGCGCACGTCGTTGAAGCTGGTGCTCGCGGGATCGAGGTCGACCACGGAGATCGTCGATTCGATGAAGTTGACGAGGTATCCCAGGAGCCGCTCCGTGTCCGTGATCAGGGTGTGAGGGCCGTTGCCCGTGAGGATGACGTCCACGGCCATCCTGAGCACGGGATCGATGACGTAGACCCTGTCCATGTTGTAGCAGGTGGCGTAGATCCATTCGGTGTCCCAGCCCGGGGGACTCCAGACGGTCAGCAGGCTCGGTCCCGCGTCGAGCTCGACGGCTCCCACGGTCCGGTTGCGCGGCCAGCCGTTGGCGTCCAGCGATGTGTCGACGAGGACCAGCGAGTTGGGCGAGCGGTTCGACACGAAGGCCATGTTGCCGTCCGTGGAGAAGACGAGGTCCCGGCTGTCGTGCCCGTCGCCGAGCACGTCGATCGGGATCGTCCGTCCCAGGGCGATCCGCGTCGAGCCGTCGAAGTTCAGGGGGTCCGTTGCGAACGAGAAGGTGTGGAGCGACCGGGAGTTGCGGGTCGCGGCGTAGAACGTGCCCGAGGTCAGGGGATGGAGCTCCACGGCGGTGACGCCCAGCGGGAACGACTCGTCCTCGAGGACCGGGCGTGGAGGCAGGTCCCTGTCGAGCGGGTTCACCTCGGCCTCGAACACGGAGACCTGGCCCGATGTCAGGTGCGAGACGAAGATCCAGTCCACCACGGTCTCGCCTCCCGTGTCGTGCGGGTAGCTCTGACGTTTGATGGTGATGGCGTAGGGGTCCGCCGAGAGGCCCGAGGTGACGCGGTGCTTCGAGTCGCACTTGCGGCTCCTGGGCGGGTCCTCCCGGTCGAAGCAGGTGAGCTTGCGACCCTCGTCCGCCGACGGATCCATGTCGAGGTATGTGAGCGACGTGTCTCCCCTGACGGTGAGGTACATGCGGCTGCCCTCCGGCGCCGTCTCGAGGAAGGAGGCGAAGGATCCCGTGCGGACCGTCTCCGCCTCGAGGACGAACTGGGACTCCTCCACGGGCTCGCAGCCCTCCTCCGGGCAACCGCTCACGAGCTCGGTCTCCACCCGGTCGAGGTCGAGCAGGAGGACCGTGCCGTTCGAGTACGCGAGATCGAAGTTGGAGCTGGCCACGGCCAGGTGGTCCCCATCCGGGGTGAGCGAGGCCGCCGTGGGGAAGAAGATGCCGTCGGACGGCGGGCTCACGCCCGCGGAGTTGGGCATGCAGGACGCGGCGAGAACGAACGCCGGTGCCAGGAGGAGCCTCTTCGGCATGGGGTATTCTTAGATGAATTCCACGTTCAATGCAAATTGAATGACCTATCTTGATCGGCCGGCAAACGGCGGGTACTCTCCGCCCGGGGTACTGTCATGCCTCCCAGGCAGCCAATCACGATAAGAGGCGCTCGCCAGCACAACCTGCGGTCGGTCACGGTGCGCATTCCGCGGGGTAAGCTCGTCGTGATCACGGGGCTTTCCGGATCGGGCAAGTCCTCGATCGCGTTCGACACGCTCTATGCCGAGGGGCAGAGGCGGTACGTGGAGTCGCTGTCGGTCCACGCCCGGCACTACCTCGAGAAGATGCCCAAGCCGGACGTGGACTCCATCGAGGGGCTGAGCCCGGCTGTCAGCGTCGAGCAGAAGGCGCCGTCGAAGAACCCACGCTCCACGGTGGGCACGTCGACGGAGATCTACGACTTCCTCCGGGTCCTCTTCGCGCGAACGGGAAGGCCTCACTGCCCGAAGTGCGGGGAGCGCATCTCGTCGCAGACGCCGCAGCAGATCGTCGACTCGATCCTCGACATGCCGTCCGGCAGCCGCTTCAGCGTGCTCGCGCCCATCGCCAGGGGCAGGAAGGGTGGATTCAAGCGCGAGCTCTCGAAGCTGAGGCGTGAGGGATTCGTGCGTATCAACGTCGACGGGGACCTGGTCGAGCTCGAGGAGGTGGAGGAGCTCGACAGGGGCAGGGTGCACGACATCGACGTGTACGTTGACCGGCTCATCGTCAAGCCAGACGCTTCCCGCCGCCTCGCCGAGAGCGTGGAGCTCGCGCTCAAGGTGGGCGAGGGCAACGTGAAGGTGTCCGTGCTGGACAGTGAGGACCTGATCTTCTCGGAGCGCTTCGCCTGCATGAAGTGCGGGATCTCCCTGTCCGAGGTGACGCCCCGCATCTTCTCGTTCAACAACCCCGTGGGCGCGTGCCCGGACTGCGGCGGCCTGGGCGTCGTGTACCAGGTCGAGCCCGCGCTCATCGTGCCCGATCCCTCGCTGAGCCTGCGAGAGGGTGCCGTGGCGCCCTGGAGGCGCAAGTCGAGCGCCTACTTCCAGAACCTTCTCGAGGCCGTCGGGGAGCACTACGGAATCGATCTGGAAAGCCCCTGGGAGCTCCTGCCCGAGGAGGCGCGGACCCTCATGCTCGAGGGCTCGGACAGGGAGTTCGAGTTCACGTTCGAGTCCGACGAGGACGTCCATGTCTTCAAGCGCAGGTTCGAGGGCGTGATTCCCAACCTCGAGCGGCGGCGCCGGGAGTACGCGAGGAAGACGCGCGAGGAGCGCCGCGGGGAGCTGGACGACGACCAGATGAACCATCTCGTCGAGGAGCTGGGGCGGTACATGCTCCCGAAGCCGTGCGTGAGCTGCCGCGGGGCGCGTCTCAGGCCCGAGGTCCTCCACGTGCTCCTCGACGGACGCAACATCCACGACCTGACGCGGCTCACCATCCGTGAGCTGAGGGTACACCTGGGCTCCATGGAGCTGTCCAGCCGCGAGCGGAAGATCGCCAAGAAGATCCTCAAGGAGCTGGACCAGAGGCTCGGCTTCCTCGAGGACGTGGGCCTCGACTACCTGACGCTGGACAGGGCCGCGTACACGCTGAGCGGGGGGGAGAGCCAGAGGATCCACCTTGCAGGCCAGATCGGCTCCGGCCTCGTGGGGGTTCTCTACATCCTCGACGAGCCCACCATCGGCCTGCACCAGAGGGACAACGAGCGGCTCATCGCCACGCTCGAGCACCTCAAGCACATGGGCAACACCGTGGTCGTCGTGGAGCACGACCGTGACATGATGCTCGCCGCGGATCACATCATCGACATGGGTCCGGGCGCCGGCATCGAGGGCGGAGAGGTCGTCGCAGTCGGCTCGCCCGACGAGATCATGGCGAGCAGCGCGTCACTGACCGGCCGCTACCTCTCCGGGGATCTCTCCATCCCGGCCCCGGACAGGAGGCGCCGACCTTCGAGCCTGAGGCTGACGCTCGAGGGGGCGCACCTGAACAACCTCAAGGACGTCACCGTGCACTTCCCGCTCGGCCTGCTCGTGGCGGTGACGGGCGTTTCAGGCTCCGGGAAGTCCAGCCTCGTGGTGGACACGCTCCTGCCGGCGGTGCGCGCCTCGCTGGGAGGCCTGATGACGATCTCGGTTCCCTGCACGGGCATCAAGGGCGTCCACGCACTGGACAAGTGCATCAACATCGACCAGAGCCCGCTGGGCAGGACGCCACGGTCCAACCCGGCCACCTACACCAAGATCTTCACGGACATCCGGGAGCTGTTCGCCTCCCTGCCGGAGTCCCGTGCACGGGGGTACAGCCCGGGGCGCTTCTCGTTCAACGTCAAGGGCGGACGGTGCGAGGCGTGCCAGGGAGACGGGCTCATCCGCATCGAGATGCACTTCCTGCCCGACGTGTACGTGACGTGCGAGGAGTGCCAGGGCAGACGCTACAACCGCGAGACGCTCGACATCGTGCACCGCGGCCGGAACATCGCCGAGGTGCTGGAGATGACCGTGAGCGAGGCGATCCCCTTCTTCGGGGCCATTCCCTCGATCCGGATCAAGCTCGAGACACTCGCCGACGTGGGCCTGGGCTACCTCAGCCTGGGGCAGAGCGCCACCACGCTCTCCGGCGGAGAGGCGCAGAGGATCAAGCTCGGCCGGGAGCTTGCGCGGCGGGCCACGGGCAGGACCCTCTACATCCTCGACGAGCCCACCACGGGCCTGCACTTCCACGACATCAAGAACCTGCTCGAGGTGCTCGAGAAGCTGGTGGAGGCTGGCAACACCGTGGTCGTGATCGAGCACAACCTCGATGTGATCAAGTGCGCTGACTGGGTCATCGACCTTGGGCCCGAGGGCGGCGAGCGGGGCGGTGAGGTCATCGCCTCCGGGCCTCCCGAGGACGTGGCACTCGTCGAGAGGAGCCACACCGGTTCCTATCTCGCGTCCCTGCTGGGCGTCTCCCCGACCCGCAGGCCCTCCCGTCCGCCTCCCGGGCCCGCGAAGCCCCGCAGGGGACGGCCGAGAACTCGCGCTTGACGGCAGAATCGTTGATTTTTAAGGTATCTCATCTTGCTGAAATGGATCGAATGGATCACATTAAGGTGATGAGAGGACGATCATGAACGTGATGCACAGAACTTCCCTGCTGGTTCTTCCGGCATTTCTGGCGCTGACCGGGTGCGGCAGCAACGGCATCGACGGCGACGCCACGGAGGACACGACCCCCGATACGGGCGACACGTCGGACGAGCCGGCCTGCGAGACGGACTACCCGAGCGGTCCGTACGGCGTCTCGGCCGGCGACACGATCGATAACCTCACGTTCGCGAGCGTGGACGGAGGTACGTACACCCTGCATGATTGCTTCTGTGACGATTCCAGCAAGCTACTTCTCATCTACGCGACGGCGGGGTGGTGCACGGCGTGCGAGGTCGAGTCGAGTGACCTGCCCGGTGTGTACGGGGACTTCCACGACCAGGGTCTCGAGATCCTCGCGGTCGTGTTCGAGAACTCGTCCGCGCTCCCTGCAACGCCGGCTTACGCCGGTGAATACAATGACTATTACGGATTTCCCTTCACGGCGGTGGCGGACCCGGACCTGGGGATCACGGCCTACTTCGACAAGACCACGGCGCCGATG
>JAFDER010000418.1 GCA_019310245.1 Deltaproteobacteria bacterium | reverse complement strand
ACTGCACAACGGATCTCACCTGGCTCGAGACCGAGTTCGACACGTACGACCTCATCATCGACGGCGACGACGCGGCCGGCACCACGGTCTGGGGCTCGACCTGCGCGGGCCTGGTCGTGGACAATGAGTCCTCGAACGCCTGGCAGTGCGACATCCTCATGACGTCTTCCCCGTAGCCACGCTCGCCTGGCAGCACGAACTTCCCTGAAAAAACCACCTGTTGACAGGTTTCTTGCGCCGGCCTGCCGCCTGGAGTATATGCTCTGGCAGGAGGAAGGGACCGGGAGGACCCATGTTTCAAAGAGCAGGAGTCCCCTTGTGCCTGGCGGTGCTCGCAGTCGCCGGGTGCACACAGGCCTTCTCCCCCTGGGGAGATGACGCCACACTGGTGCTCAGCTGGAGCATCGACGCACAGCCGGCCGACGAGGAGGTGTGCTCCGAGGCGGGGGCGACGCGCGTGCGCATGGCGATCAACCGCGATCCCGTGGACTGGTTCGACGAGCGGCTGGAGTGGAACTGTGCCGACGGCGGGGTGTACATCGACACGATGTTCCGCACGGGGACGTTCTACATGCGCTGGGACCTGCTGGACGCCGGAGGCGAGGTGATCTCCTCGACCGACTGGGTGAACGTGCAGGTCACGGAAGAGCCGATCACGATCGATTCGATCGACTTCTAGCTGCTGCCCTTCGACAGGCTCAGGGCAGCGGGAAGCTTCTAGTCCTCGTCGTCTCCGTCGCCTCCGGCGAACGCCCTGCCCCAGCCGCCGTCCTCGTCCTCCACATCCCCGCCACCGTCCTCGGTCCCGGAAGCTTCCTCCTGCGGCTCCTCGGCGGGCTGCTCGGCGGGCTCCTCGGCGGGCTCCTCGGTGGGCTCTTCGGCTGGCTCCCCATCGGATTCCTCCGCGGGCACTTCGGCCGGCTGGTCCATCTCCTCGACGGCGAGCCTCTCGACCGACACGACCCTCTGCTCCTTGCGTAGCTTCATGAGCCTCACGCCCATGGTGTTGCGACCCACGTGAGAGACCGTGGCGGAGGGGAAGCGGATCATCGTGCCTGCGTCGGTGACGACCATGACGTCGTCGTCCGCGCTCACCACGAACGAGCCGACCACGGGGCCGTTGCGCTCGGTGGCCTTGATGGCGATGATCCCCTTGCCCCCGCGGTTCTGGCCCCTGTACTCCCCGAGATCCGTCCTCTTGCCGTAGCCGTTCTCGCACACCGTCAGGAGGGTCGTCTCGCCGTTGACCGTCTCGCCGTGCAGGGTGGTCATCGAAACGACCCCGTCTCCCTCGCGCAGGTTGACTCCGGTGACGCCGCGCGCGGCGCGGCCCACGGTCCTGACCTGATCCTCGCTGAATCGGATGCAGAAGCCACCCTTGGTGCTCAGGAAGATGTCCTGGGATCCGTCCGTGATCTCGGCGCCGACGAGTCTGTCGCCCTCCTCGAGCACCACGCCGATGATCCCCGTCTGCCGGATCGAGGAGTAGAGCATCAGATCGCTCTTCTTGACGTAGCCCGACACGGTGGCGGTGACGATGAAGCGGCCCTCCTCGAACGCGGTCACGGGCACGATGGCGGCCACGCGCTCGCCCGGCTCCATGCCAACGAAGTTGACGATGGCCTTGCCCCGGGCCGTGCGCGAGGCACGCGGGATCTCGTAGACCCGCTTGTGGTAGACCTTGCCCCTGTCGCTGAAGAACAGGAGCGAGGAGTGGGTGGAAGCCACGTAGATCCTGTGGACGAAGTCGTCCTCCCGCGTGTCCATGGCGGCGATCCCGATGCCTCCCCGCCCCTGGGCGCGGTAGAGGGTGACGGGGTTGCGCTTGATGTAGCCGAGGTGCGACACCGCCACCACCATGTCCTCCTCGGCGATGAGGTCCTCCTCGATGAGCTCGCCCTCCCGGGGAGAGATCTCCGTGCGCCGCTCGTCGGCGTAGCTCTCGCGGATCTCCTTGAGCTCCTCCAGGATGACGCTCAGGAGCCTGGCCCTGTCGGAGAGGATGGCCATGAACTCCGCCACCCTGCGCTCCAGCTCGGCGATCTCCGAGAGGATCTTGTCGCGCTCCAGGCCGGTGAGCCGGGCCAGCCTCATGTCCAGGATGGCCCTGGTCTGCGCCTCGGAGAGCTCGAACCGCTTCATGAGCCGCTCGGCCGCCTGTGCGGGGTTCATCGCCTTGCGGATGATCTCCACGACCTCATCGATGTTGTCGATGGCGATCTTGAGCCCCCCGAGAACGTGGAGCCTCTCCTCGGCCTTTCGAAGCTCGAACCGGGACCTCTTGGTCACCACCTCCCGCCTGAAGGCCACGAAGTGCTCGAGGATCGGCTTGAGGCCGAGGACGCGGGGCCTGCCCCCGGCGATGGCGAGGTTGATGATCCCGAAGCTGGTCTGCAGCGGCGTCATCTTGTAGAGCTGGTTGAGCACGATCTGCCCCATGACGTCCCGCTTGAGGTCGACAACGATCCTCACGCCCTCGCGGTTCGACTCATCGCGGATGTCGGAGATCCCCGCGATCTTCTTCTCGCGCACCAGGTCGGCGATCTTCTCGAGGATCCTCGCCTTGTTGGTCTGGTAGGGGACCTCCGTGACGATGATGGTCTCGCGCCTCTTCTTCTCGTCCACTTCGATCGTGGTGCGCGCGCGCACCATGAGGACGCCGCGGCCCGTCTCGTAGGCCTGGCGGATCGGCTCGACCCCGAGGATGATCCCGCCCGTGGGGAAGTCGGGGCCGGGCACGATCTGCATCAGCTCGGAAAGGGTGATGGCCGGGTTCTCGATGAGCGCGATCGTGGCGTCGACGACCTCTCCCAGGTTGTGTGGCGCGAGGTTCGTCGCCATGCCGACCGCGATGCCCCCTCCTCCGTTGGCGAGCAGGTTCGGGAACTTCGTGGGCATCACGAGAGGCTCGAGGAGCGACTCGTCGTAGTTCGGACCCCACTCGACGGTTTCCTTGTCGAGATCCGCGAGCATCTCGCCGGTGAGCTTGCGCAGGCGCACCTCGGTGTAGCGCATGGCGGCCGGCGGATCGCCGTCGAGGGAGCCGAAGTTGCCCTGCCCGTCGACGAGCAGCGACCTGAGGGAGAACTCCTGGGCCATGCGCACGAGCGCGTCGTAGACGGCGGAGTCGCCGTGCGGATGGTACTTGCCGATCACGTCCCCGACCACGCGGGCGGACTTGCGATACGCCTGGTTGTGCGCCAGCTTGCCCTCGTGCATGGCGTAGAGAATGCGGCGGTGCACGGGCTTGAGGCCGTCGCGCACGTCGGGTATCGCGCGGCCGATGATGACGCTCATGGCGTAGTCGAGGTACGCCGAGCGCATCTCCTCCTCGATGTGGACCTGGCTCACCTCGACCGCCGGGCCTCCTGCACCCGGAGGAGCGGTCTGATCGCCTCCCCCCGATGCCTCGTGACTGTCCTCGGCCATTGAGAAAGCGAGTCTAGTAGAACGTGGTGTATGGTCAAGAGA
>JAFDER010000417.1 GCA_019310245.1 Deltaproteobacteria bacterium | reverse complement strand
GGCACGGCGTCCGCACCCACGAGTTGCAGGACCCTCAGGTACTCCCCGTCCAGGCGCCCCTCGGGCTCGACGAGGCCCTCGAGCCGGCACAGGATGGTGGCCTGCCCCCTCTCGATGAGGCGGTTGGGACCGTCCGAGAGCCTGCTCAGGGGCGAGCCGGGCACGGCCATGACCGGGATCCCGAGCTTCCGCGCCCAGGACGCCGTGCTCAGCGCCCCCGACCTGTGCCCCGCCTGGACCACCACCACGCCCTCGCTGAGCGCCGCCACGAGGCGGTTCCGCCTCAGGAACATGTGCGGCCTGACCATGCGGTCAGGAGGCGTCTCCGTCAGGATCCCGCCGCCCCGCTCCACCGCGTCGTCGTAGAGCCCGGCATTGCCCACCGGATAGACGTGCCCCGGCGGTGTGGCAGCGACGACGAGCGTCCGGCCTCCGCGCTCGAGGCACGCCCTGTGCGCCTCGGTGTCCACCCCGTGGGCTCCGCCCGAGACGACCGCGCGCCCCCGGTCGACCGCGTGCCCGGACAGGATGCGCGCCACGGCCCTTCCCGTCGCGTCGGCCCTGCGAGTGCCGACGATGGCGATCCTGGGACCGGGCGGGATGCAGCCCCTGAGCCACAGCCTGTCCGTGCTCAGCGGGCCCTGCAGCTGCAGGAGCGGCTCGGGGTACCCTGCCTCGCCGCGCACGAGCTCCGTCCAGTCGCCTTCCATACGCCTGCTTCGCCGATCCGGTGACGGATGTTTCCCACCCGGCTCCGATTGTGAGGATGGGGTCTGACCCCTACGATGCTGGATGTGATGAGGTGGAGGAAGAGGGGTCTAGGCGTGAGGAATGACGATCACGACCTCCTTGGTGTCGAGCACGGTCAGGCTGTCGCCGATCACCTCGAGCGTGATCGTGAAGACCTGGTCGACGGAGGTGGGGGCCACCGCGTCGTTGTAGAGCACGATGGTGAACTCGAGCAGGGTTCCCGGCTGTACGCCGATGAACGACTCGTAGATGAAGTCGCCGTCCAGGTCCGCCACCGTGGGCATGGGATCGCCCGGTAGCGGCGTGGCGCTCCTCGGGATCGCGTACTGGAAGAACCCGTGAGGGTCGCCGCTCACGCGGATGTTGACCACCGTGAACAGGAAGTTCGAGACGAGGGACGTCACGGCGTCGACGATGGTGCCCGCGAGCCCGGAGCCGTCGCTGCGCACGTCGTAGACGAGCGGGCACACGCTCGAGCCCATCCAGGTGACCGGCGACCTGGTCGCGCCGCCGATCCCAGTGGCGCAGACGCCTCCCGTGGGGTCGATGTATGCGCCCGTCTCCAGGGCGATGTCCTCGAGGTACGGCCGTGCGTCCGAGCCCGACGCCACGCCGACCACGGCGATCTGCAGGGCGTTGAGCGCAGCCACGGTCTGGTCGCGCGTGTGCGCGTCCGTGATGTTGTAGGGAGACGGCCAGTAGTCCGTCTCGGGCTCGTGGAACGGCGCGTCGGTGATGTGGATGATGATCGGGAAGGCCTCGTTGCGGAAGCCCACGCCTCCCAGGGAGCCTCCGCCCGGCGTGGTGGTGTCATTCACGAACGCCGGGACGCTCCCGCCACCCGGCCAGACGACGCCCCCGCCGTCGGCGATCTGGTACAGCGCCTCGTAGTCGCTCTCCGGCAGGTCGGCCCCGCAGCCCAGCGGCGAGTCCAGGTCGTCCACGCCGTTCTGCACCATGACGATGTCCGTCGTGACCTGCTGGTGCAGGTTGAAGGGCACGTCCGTGGTGCTGCCGCAGCGGCGGTTGCCGAACGGGCTGATGGGAAAGTCCTCGAACTCGCTGATGCCGAAGGCCGAGTCCGGGATCTCGGCCTGCACGCCCGGCACGATCGTCGTGGTGAGCGAGCTCTGGATGTTGTTGATCTCGCCGGAGAACGACCCCGTGGTGTCCACGGAGAAGTGAACGTCCGCCTTGCGGATGTTCGCGTCGAACACGAGGGGACCGGCCTTCTCTCCGCCCGGGTCCAGGTAGTCCAGGATGAAGAAGAACTCCGGGATGCGGCTCGTCGGGTCGCAGGGGTCGGTGCCCGCGATGGTCTCGGCGAGGTCGCTCTGACCGTCACGGTCGGTGTCCGGGTGCGTCAGGTCGAGGCAGTGGCCGGGAGAGTCCCACTCGTCCTCGTCCGGGAGCCCGTCCGAGTCGCTGTCCAGGTCCATGTAGTCGTAGATCCCGTCCCAGTCCGAGTCGTGCGGCGTTGTGGCCACGTCGGAGTCGCCCGCCTCCAGGGAGTCGGGGGCGCCGTCACCGTCCGAGTCGAGGTCCAGGTAGTCCTCGACCGTATCGCCGTCCGTGTCGCGTCCCGTGCCCACGCCCTCGACGAGATCGGCGATCGTGTCGCCGTCCGAGTCGGTCAGGTCGAAGATCGGGATGCACATACCCGTGAGGCACGCCTCGTCGAAGGCGCACACCGTGGTGCAGGTGCCGCAGTGGTAGGGGTCGCTCAGCAGGTTCACGCACGAGCCGGCGCAGTCGGTCGTGCCCGACGGGCAGGAGAGCAGGCACGCACCTCCACCACACACCAGATCCGTCGCGCACGCGATCCCGCACCCGCCGCAGTTGTCCGGGTCCACGTTCGTGTCCACGCACTCGACGCCGCACCGGGTCAGACCCGTGGGGCAGGTGTCCACGCAGACGCCGTCCTGGCAGTAGTGCGTCGAGGGGCACGCATTGAAGCAGGTTCCGCAGTTGTCCGGGTCCGAGTCCACGTCCACGCACGAGCGGGCGCACTCGGTCAGGTACGACGGGCACTCCTCCACGCAGGTGAACTCGGAGCACATCTCGTCCTCCGGGCAGATCGTGTCGCAGTCACCGCAGTGCAGCGGGTCGTTGCGCACGTCGATGCACTCGAGGCCGCAGCGCACCAGGCCGGGCGGGCACGTGTCGAGGCACGACCCGGACGAGCAGTACTCCCACGAGGCGCACATGTGGTCACACGCGCCGCAGTGCGCGGGGTTGAACTCGAGGTCCACGCAGGCGAATCCGCACTCGCTCAGGTAGGACGGGCACTCGGTCACGCATGAGCCGAGCGAGCAGAACTCGTCCGTGCCGCACGCCGAGAAGCATCCGCCGCAGTGGGCCGGGTCGGAGTCGACGTCCACGCACTCCGTACCGCACATCACGAGGCCCGCGCTGCAGCCCGTTCCGTCTGGAGGCGGGTCGGAGGCGTCCGGATCGACCGTGGGGTCGATGGGCACGTCGCCGTCCGGGATCACGTCCGTGCCCGGCTCCGTCGTGCCGTCGGTCGTTCCATCCGGGATGCCCGGCACGGGGGTCCCGCACCACGGTCCGACGCACTGATCGCCGCCCGGGGAGCGTCCCAGGCAACCTGCGAGCAGAAGAGCGGCCCCGAGGACCGCCAGACTTCACGCCGATTCAAACAAATTTCAGTATAAGGTAGCCAGATGCGGGCCACAACCGGGTCAGGCGTCCTCGAAACGCACCATCCTGCGTCGCTTTTTCCCTACAGCAACGAGCAAGGATCTGCCCTCTAACCTGTTGATCTCAGGGACTTCCATGTGCACGTCATCAACCCGCTTGCTGTCCAGATACACCCCGCCCTGCTGCACGAGCCTCCGCGCCTCGCCCTTGCTCTTGCACATGCCGATGCGAACGAGCAGGTCCACGACCCTGACCGGCTCCGCCGACCTCGGCAGCACCTCGGTGGGCACGGCCGTCTCCCCGCCGCCGACGAGCGGGATGTCGGAGCCCATCGTGATCTTGCCGTCAGGGTCGGCGGCTCTGTACTGCTCCACCGCGGTGCGGAAGGCCTCGGCCGCAGACTGCGGGCCGTGCACGAGCCGAGTGCACTCGTAGGCCAGGATCTCCTTGGAGCGGTTCGGGTTGCGGGTTGCCACCGCGCGGATCGCCTCCTCGTCGAGATCAGTGAAGAACAGCAGGTGCTTCACGACGTCGTTGTCGTCGCAGTTGCGCCAGAACTGGTAGTAGTCGAACGCGGGCGTCCGGCCCGCGTCGAGCCACACGGCGCCCTCGGCGGTCTTGCCGAACTTCTCGCCCGAGGAGCTCAGGAGCAGCGGGAACGTCATGCCGTGCGCCCTGCCGCCGGCGAGCTCGGGCCGCGCGATGAGGTCGATGCCCTCGCAGATGTTGCCCCACTGGTCCTGCCCGCCCATCTGCAGGACGCAGGAATGCTCCCTGTACAGGTGCAGGAAGTCGTAGGCCTGCAGGCACATGTAGTTGAACTCGAGGAAGCTCAACCCCTCGTCGGACTCGTACCGGCGCTTCGCCGACTCGCGCGCGAGCATGCGGTTGACCGACATGTGCCGGCCGTGGTCGCGCAGGAACTCGATGTAATTCAGCCCGCGGAGCCAGTCGGCGTTGTCGAGGGTCGTCGCCGGCGGCCCATCCACGTCCGTGTCGACGACCTTCACGAGCTGGGCGAGGATGTCCCTGGAGTTGCTCTCGATCTCCTCGAGGCCCATCATGGGCCGCATCTTCTGCTTGCCGCTCGGGTCGCCCACCATGGCCGTGCCGGCGCCGCACAGCAGGATCACGGTGTGCCCGGCGCGCTTCATGTGCCTGAGCGCCATGAGCGGCACGAGGCTTCCCACGTGAAGGCTCTCGGCCGTGGGGTCGAACCCGATGTAGCACGTGACCTTCTCGCTCCCGAGCAGGCCGCGCAGGGCCTCCTCGTTCGTGCTCTGGTAGAGGAAGCCCCGCGACTTCAGGACGTCGAATGCGTTGCTCATCCGTGATACCACCTGTTGGGAATGTAGAGCCTCTCGTGCAGGCTCACCGCGTAGGCGTCCGTCATGCCGGCCAGGAAGTCGGCCACCGCCCTCTCGTCCGCCGCCGCCCCGACGAGCTCCCTGCGCAGAGGCTCGCCGTCCATGAGCGCGTCCCAGAGCAGGCCGAGGATTGCCTTGGCCTTCCCGAGCTCACGGGTCACGGTCGGGTGCAGGTACACGCGCTCGTACATGAAGTCCCTGAGGCCGGTCAGGGCCTCGTACCTCTCCTCCTCCATGCTCACGTGCTCGGAGGAGCCCGGCTCGGTGGCCTCGAGGATGCCCATGACCAGGCTGTGGATCCGCTTCGAGTGCGAGTCGCCCATGACCCGCGTGACCGCGTCGGGCAGGTCCCCCGGCCTGAGCAGGCCCGCCCGGAGCGCGTCGTCCAGGTCGTGGTTGACGTACGCGATGACGTCGGAGAACCGGACGATCTCGGCCTCCAGCGTGGCGGGCGAGTCCTGAGGCCCGGTCGTGGCGATCTTCCCGGATCCCTTCGTGTGATTGAGAATGCCGTCCGTGACCTCGAACGTGGGGTTGAGGCCGAGGCCGTCGTTCTCGAGCACGGTCACGACGCGCACGCTCTGCCGCGAGTGGTGGAAGCCGCCTTCCATGAGCTCGTCGAGCACGTCCTCGCCGGCGTGGCCGAACGGCGTATGGCCGAGGTCGTGGCCGAGCGCGATGGCCTCGGTCAGGTCCTCGTTGAGCAGCAGGGCCCGGGCCAGGGTCCGCGCGACCTGAGAGACCTCCAGCGTGTGGGTCATTCGCGTGCGGTAGTGATCCCCGGCCGGTGAGAAGAACACCTGGGTCTTGCCCTTGAGCCTGCGGAACGCCTTGGAGTGTATGATCCGGTCCCGGTCCCTCTGGTAGTCCGTGCGCACGGGGCACGGCTCCTCGTCACGCTCCCGGCCCCGCGTCCGGCTCGAGAGCGCAGCCCGGGGCGAGAGCACGTCGCTCTCCCACTTCTCGGTCCTCTCGCGCACGCACGTCACACCGCGATCCCACACCATCCTCATCGGTTTGACAAGCCCGGAAGTTTCCCACACTCTCGGGTCCGTGACGCGCTCCGAAGAGCCCCTCTTCCGCCTCGCCTCGGCCTCGCCCAGGCGCCGCCTCATCTTCAGGCTCGTGGGCATTCCGTGCCTGGTCTCGCCCGCGAACGTCGAGGAGGAGGCCTCGCACGCCGATCCTGCCAGGCTGTGCACCGGGAACGCGCGGCTCAAGGCCGCTGCGGCGGCCTCCGAGCCCCCGCGCTTCACGCTGGGCGCGGACACGATCGTGGTCATCGACGGGCGCGTGCTGGGAAAGCCCGCGGACGAGCGCGAGGCCCGGCAGATGCTCGAGACGCTCTCCGGACGCACCCACGAGGTCTTCACCGGATGGTCGCTCCTCGACGGAGACCGGACGGCATCCGAGGGCCATGCGGTGACGTCCGTTTCGTTCCGCCCCCTCGAGCCCGCTCGCATCGACGACTACGTGAGGGCCCGCGAGTGGACGGACAAGGCGGGAGGCTACGCGATCCAGGGCCTGGGCGCGTACCTCATCGAGTCCATCTCCGGCGACCCCTTCAACGTGATGGGCCTTCCCGTGAGCCAGGTGGTCCAGGCGTTCCTCGACCACGACGTCATCCCGCGCTACCCGCTGCAGCGTCCCGTCTAGCTGCATCTCTTCAATAATGACAGAATTTCATTTACCATTGCCAGAATCGGAGGCGCGCATGTCGGGACGAGCACTGCTCACGACGACCATCCTCGCGGCGGCCCTGTCGTTCGCGGCCGCGACCCTGGCCCAGGACCCCACTGCCAAGGAGCGGTTCACTAAGGGCGTGAAGCTCTTCAAGCAGGAGGATCATGCCGGCGCCCTGGCCGAGTTCCTCGCCGCCTACAAGGCCGAGCCGCACTTCTCGGTCCTGTTCAACATCGCCCAGTGCCACGCCGCCATCGAGAACAACGCCGAGGCGCTCTCCTACTTCCAGCAGTACATGGACAAGGGCGGCGACTCCATCCCCACCCAGAGGAAGGTCGAGGTGGTCGAGGAGATGGACAGGCTCAAGACCCTGCTCTGTC
>JAFDER010000416.1 GCA_019310245.1 Deltaproteobacteria bacterium | reverse complement strand
GCATGCCGATCATCCAGGCGCAGGAGGTCTTGATGGAGATCAAGCTGACGCGGGATGCCCTGTCCCGAGCAGTGACCCAGGTGTGGCACATTGCCGACCGCCGCAGCACGATGCGCATCCTGTCCTGCGTGCTGTTCAGGTCTTCCAAGGACGGCTCCCGTATCAAGCTGGCGAGCTCGAACATCCGCAACACCGTCCAGTACGATCTGAATGCCGAGGTGGATGGCGATGTGGGTTTTGCGATCCCCGCCAAGACGATCAACGACGTGGTCCGCATCCTGCCCGAGAGCGACGTCACCATCACGGTCACGGACGACGACAAGGTCAGGATCACGAGCGGGAGCTACAACGCGCGCGTGCCGATCCTTCCGGAGGAAGAGTTCCCGTCGCTACCCGTGGTGGGCCAGGAGGAGAAGAAGGACCGCTATCACCTGAGCTCCGCCCGGCTCAAGCGTCTCATCGAGAGGACGAACTTCTCCATCAGCGACGACGAGACGCGTCCCTACCTCAACGGGGCGCTCTTCGAGAGTACCAGCGACTTCGTGAAGATGGTCACCACGGACGGTCACCGGATGACCGTACACGGGGAGCCCCTTGGAGACGGTGAGAGCGCCGGCGAGCTGAAGCTGCTCCTGCCGCAGCTTGGGGTCCAGGAGCTCAAGCGCTTCCTCGACCTCGGCGAGGACATCACTGTCATGTCCGTGGAGGGATCCAACGTTCACTTCCTCAAGGAGCTCGAGAAGGGCGCGGAGTCCATCGTCCTGACCGTGAGGCTCACCGAGAGCGAGTTCCCGCCCTACGAATCGGTGATCCCGAGGTCGAACGACAAGAGCGTGACCTGCAACCGGTTGGCGCTCTTCGACGCCATCCGCCGCGTGTCCGTCATGACCAGCGAGCGGCACAGGGCCGTGCACCTGAGCCTCGTTGGAAAGGACATGAACATCCGTGCCGACAATCCAGAGCTGGGCGAGGCCGAGGAATCGCTGGGCGTGGCCTACGAGGGCGAGAACCTCGTCATCGGGTTCAACGCGAGCTACCTCGTCAACGTCCTGAGCGCCATGGACGCCGAGCAGGTCGAGCTGCGCCTGGGAGGGGGCCTGGACGGCGCCATCTTCAAGGCTCCGGACAGCGAGGACTTCCTCGGCATCGTGATGCCCATCCGCATCTGACCTGACACTCACACGTAGAGAAGTATCAATTGTAGGGGTCTGACCCCCAAGGAAGCCTACAGGGCGGGAAGCACCTCGATGTCCCAGAGGCTCTTGACCGCCTCGTCGAAGCTGTCGGGCATGTAGCTCTCCCAGAGCTTGATGGGGATCTTGTCGATCGTCCTCGTGGGGCTGACGGTGAAGAGGAACATGTACTCGATGAGGTAGCGCACGTTGTGGGCCAGCGGCGATCGGTACTCCTGCTGCCGTCGCTGTGTCAGGATGCGCTCCTCGTGCATGCACCTGCCGAGCTCGCTTTCCAGCATCTCCCCGTAGTTGCTCAGGATGACCTCGAGGTGGACGTCCGGATCGCCGTTCGAGACGAACGACGTGTAGCGCTGCGCGATGTCGCCGTTGCCCATCCCTCGCCTGGCGAAGATCTCGAGCACGCGCCCTTCGGGCGGGGAAGCGAGCAGCCTCTCGTGGTCGAGGCTGAGCTTGAGGATGAGGTTCGTGGCGTTGTAGTTGCCCTCGTGCCGTTCGATCTCGACGATCTTGATGTCCGGGCTCTCATCGACGAAATCGTAGAGCCGGTGTGCCAGGTCGTCCTCGAGGATCACCTTGAGACCGGCCACATCGTTGATCGTCAGCGCCGGCCCGTCATCCAGGCCGTCGGACAGGGTCCCCTTCCTGATGGTCTTGATGACCCGGCGCTCCGCATGCACGAACTCGGAGAGCTGTGTCTGGGGATCCGTGATGAGCATGCTCTTGGGGATTCCGAGGCGGGAGGAGCGCTCGCCGGCGAGGATGTCGGCCTGGGCCTTGATCATGTTGAAGATGTGGTCGATGATCCTGCGTGCGCCCTTCTCGGCGATGCGTCGCGTCCGCTTGATCCTCGAGTGCCCGAGGTAGCGCGGCCTCTCGGCCGTTGCGGTGTGATAGACGACGCCGTGAAACGGTGCGTGCCTGTAGTAATCCTGTGGATATCTGCCGTAGTGGGCGAGGAGCTCCTCGATGCGCGGCGTCTGGTAGGGTGGATTCCTGACGATGAAGTCCTTGAACCTGGCCTTGTGGCCGACCTCGAATCTCGTGATCTTCTCGCCGGCGACGTACTCGAACAGCCTCATGCACACGTCGTCGAGATAGCGTGAGATGAGGTAGGAATTGAAGTTGGTGATGTCCTTGAGCCTCGGGCAGTCGTCGCTCCTGTAGCGGTCGAGGAGCCATCGCGACATGATGTCCTCGAGCTGCCTGCGGTGGATGTAGCTGTTCAGGTTCAGCATGCGGACCTGCGTGCCGCCGTATATCGTGGCGGCGAGCGGGGGTCAAGGGGCTGTACGTCCCTCCGGGTCCCGCGGCAGGGCGCCGAGGCCGTCCGACGAGCTCATTCTTCGTGCGGCCTCGGATGCGCTGTCTGGCAGGCTGGCCCTCGAGAGGCTCTCGCGGACGCGCTCCTCGATGATGAACGGAAGCCACGGATCGGGGCTGCGCACCACGATGGCTGTGCGTCCCTCTTCGAGCCGCGTGTGGACCTCCGCGCGTTCCAGCCACGGCGCGTCGGCCACCAGGGCACCTGCCCGGGCATCGAGCCGGATCACCACCGCATAGCTGGGCCGCCACACGCACCAGCCCCTTTTCCACTCGACGCCCACCTCCATCACCCCGTCCATGAAGGGTTTTTCGGCACGCACCAGGCGGCGGAGCCGCATCTCGGGATAGGCCCCGCGCGCCGGATCCTCCCTGATGCACAGCGCCGGCCCCTCCTCTCCGAGCCGGCCGTACTCGTTGAGCACCGCGGAGAGTCGTCGCAGCGTCCTGCGGGCCAGCTGTCCGTAGCCGCTCAGGCCGGTGGAGGTCAGGAAGGTGAACGAGAGGACCACGGCCCCGCCCGCGACCAGGGGCACTGCGGTGGCCGGCTCGTCCACGAGGATGGTTGTCATCAGGGCAGCGAGGCCTGCCACGGAGGCAGCCAGCAGGGCCAGGCCGGGAAGCGTGGTCGCATCGAGAAAGAGCCTGGCCATGGACTCCCTGCGCTCCGCCCCGCGGAGCCGGCTTCGTGCGTCCTGCACGTCCACCTCCGCCCATTGCCCGGGATCGCCTGCCGTGGCCGCTCCCAGGGTGAGGCCGGATCGAAGGTTGGCGACGAGCGCCGCGGCCAGGCAGAGCAGGGCCGCGCTGTCGCGTCCGGCGCCGGCCAGGATCACGTACAGGACCATGACCGCGGCGGACACGCAGAAGCGCGCCAGGGCGGAGGTGGCCGGAAAGAGGAGGAAGGGGTGATCCACGCCGGCCAGCCTGTCGGCGGCCCGTGTCCCCCTGTGCTTCGCGGCGAGCAGGAGGAGGCTCA
>JAFDER010000415.1 GCA_019310245.1 Deltaproteobacteria bacterium | reverse complement strand
CGGAGGGATGCATACGTGCCGTCTCTCCGTGGCCTCTGTGGCGTCGTGGCCGTTGCCGCAGGATGAACCCGCTGGCACGAGCAGAGGCCGAGCCGAACGGAATGCCGTCCTCTGTGACCTCTGTGCCTCTGTGGCGTCGTTTGCCGTTTCCGTCTAGCCGGCGGAGCTCATCGAGTCGAGGAACTCGCGGTTGCTCTTGGTCTTCCCGAGGCGCTCGAGCATCAGCTCCATGGCCTCGACGGGGGAGAGGGCATTCAGGACCTTGCGCAGGATCCAGACTCGGTTCAGCTCGTCCTTCTCGAGCAGCAGCTCCTCCTTTCGCGTGCCGCTACGGTTGATGTCCATGGCCGGAAAGACCCGCTTGTCCATCATCTTCCGGTCGAGGGCTATCTCCATGTTGCCGGTTCCCTTGAACTCCTCGAAGATCACGTCGTCCATGCGCGACCCGGTCTCCACCAGAGCCGTGGCCATGATCGTGAGGGAGCCCCCGTCCTCGATGTTCCTGGCCGCGCCGAAGAAGCGCTTGGGGCGCTGGAGCGCGTTGCTGTCGACGCCTCCCGAGAGCACCTTTCCGGAGGGCGGGATGATGGCGTTGTACGCCCGGGCGAGGCGCGTGATCGAGTCGAGGAGGATCACGACGTCGCGCTTGTGCTCCACGAGCCGCTTGGCCTTCTCGATGACCATCTCGGCCACCTGGACATGACGCGTGGCTGGTTCGTCGAAGGTGGAGCTGACCACCTCCCCCCTGACCGAGCGCTGCATGTCGGTGACCTCCTCCGGTCGCTCGTCGATCAGCAGGACGATGAGGATGATCTCCGGGTGGTTGGCGGCGATGGAGTTGGCGAGGTTCTGCAGGATCATGGTCTTGCCGGTACGTGGCGCGGCCACGATCAGCCCGCGCTGCCCCATGCCGATCGGTGCCATCATGTCGAGCACGCGGACCATGAGGTTCTCCTGGGTGGTCTCGAGGCGGATCCGGGTGGTGGGGTAGAGAGGGGTCAGGTTGTCGAAGAGGACCTTGTCTCCCGCAGCTGCGGGGGACTCGAAGTTGAGAGCCTCGACCTTGATCAGAGCGAAGTAGCGCTCTCCGCTCTTCGGCGGCCGGACCTGGCCGCTGACGGTGTCCCCGGTCCGCAGGGCGAACTTGCGGATCTGCGATGGGGACACGTAGATGTCGTCGGGCCCCGGCAGGTAGTTCGACTCGGGAGCTCGGAGGAAGCCGTAGCCGTCAGGGAGAATCTCCAGCACGCCTTCCGCGAAGAGCAGGCCGGTCTTCTCGGTCTGGTTCTGGAGGATCTTGAAGATGAGGTCGTGCTTCTTCAGCCCTGCCGCACCCTCGATCCCTAGCTCTCGGGCCCGTGCCGTCAGGCCCTGGATTGTCTGGTCCTTGAGGTCCGATAGGGACACCGCCCTCGTCTCGTTCCGTTCGCGTGTGGCTGTTTGTTGAGCTTCCATCGCTTCCAGGCCTCTTCTTCGTGTCGAGCCTCAGCCGGGGCGTCATCGCCGGGCGCCCCGCCCATTCCCCTGCCTCGCTGACGAGGAGCCGATCCCCACTCCAGAGCGGGCCGGTCCTCGTCCTCGACGTCGGTGCTCACCCAACCGTCAGTGTCGCTCTCTCCCTTGCAGCGGCGCAGATGGTCTTCCAGAGCTCCTGCGTCCCGTCGCCCGTGACGGCGCTGACCGTGACCACCTCGCGAGCCTGGCTCCCCAGGCCCCCGACCAGGGCTTGCCGCCGTCGTGACACGGCCCCGCGTCCGAGCTTGTCCGCCTTCGTGGCGGCCAGCACGTAGGGAAGTTCCAGCTGATCCAGATACCCCTTGAGGGTCTCGTCGCCCGGCATCGGGTCATGTCGCGCATCCACCAGAAAGACACACAGGGCCAGCGCCTCCCTGCCCTCGAGGTAGCTCGTCACCAGCCGCTCCCAGCTCGCCCGGACCGTGCGCGGCACCCGGGCGAACCCGTAGCCCGGGAGGTCGGCGAGGTAGAAGCTGCTGGAGCCCGCGACCCGGAAGAAGTTCACCAGTCGGGTCCGGCCCGGCTGCGACGAGACGCGCGCCAGGCCTCGTGCACCGCACAGGGCGTTGAGCAGGCAGCTCTTGCCCACGTTGGAGCGGCCGAGGAATGCGACCTCCGGCAGCCCGTCGCTCGGAAACTGCGCGGGCGCTGCCGCGCTCCGGAAGAACGTCACGGTTGGCTTTCTCAACGTGGCTTTTCCTGCTACGAGCCGTACCGGCGTGGAGTGCGGACCCGTACGCTGCTCCTCGGCTCGACGAGGGCCCTAAGCTCCCGGCCAGAAACGTGTGGCGCCGAATCCAGAGGCCAAAGGCCACGCCCCTAGTGCGTCACCCCGTCCTGCACCGTGCCGACGTTCTCCGCCGGCGCTTCCGTCTCCTCGCGCGGGGGCGTCTCCTGCTCGACCAGTGCGATCTTGAGGACCTCGTCGATGTGGTCCACGAGGTCCACCTTCAGGGCCTCGAGGACGTTGTCCGGGATGTCGGCCAGGTCCTTCTCGTTCTCTCGCGGCATCACGATCGTGGAGATGCCGATGCGGTGCGCGGCCAGGAGCTTCTCCTTCACGCCACCGACGGGCAGCACCTTGCCCCTGAGGGTGATCTCGCCCGTCATCGCCACCTCGCGCCGCACCGCCGTCTTCGTCAGCGCCGAGACGAGTGCCGTGGCCATCGTGATCCCGGCCGAGGGGCCGTCCTTTGGGATGGCGCCCTCGGGGACGTGGATGTGGACGTCGATGCGACGGTTGAAGTGCGGCTCGATCCCGTACTCCTCGGCGCGGGAGCGGACGAAGGACATGGCCGCGCGTGCCGACTCCTGCATCACGTCACCGAGCTTCCCCGTGAGCGTGAGGGCCCCCTTCCCGGGCATCAGGGTCACCTCCACCGGCAAGATCTCTCCGCCGACCTCGGTCCAGGCCAAGCCGGTGGCCGTGCCGATCTCGTTCCGCTCCTCCAGACGGGAGGACCGATAACGCGGCACGCCCAGGTAGTCCTTGAGGAGCTCGGGGGTCATGGCGACGCCGTAGCCCTTTCCTTCCAGCACGACCTTGCGGGCTACCTTGCGCAGGATGTTGGAGCTCTCCCGCTCCATGTTTCGAACGCCGGCCTCGCGGGTGTAGAGACGGATGATCTGCTGCAGGCTCTCGTCGTTGAAAGTGATGTTCCTGGTCTTCAGCCCGTGAGCCCTGACCTGTTTGGGCACGAGATGCCGCTTGGCGATCTCCACCTTCTCATGCTCGGTGTAGCCAGGCAGCCGCAGCACCTCGAGCCGGTCCTGCAGTGCCTGAGGGACCGTGTGGAGGACGTTGGCCGTGGCGATGAAGAAGACCGACGACAGGTCGTATTCCACGTCCAGGTAGTGGTCGGAGAAGGTGTTGTTCTGCTCCGGGTCGAGCACCTCGAGCAGCGCCGCCGAAGGATCGCCCCTGAAGTCCATCGACATCTTGTCGACCTCGTCCAGGAGGAAGACCGGGTTCCGAGAGCCG
>JAFDER010000414.1 GCA_019310245.1 Deltaproteobacteria bacterium | reverse complement strand
CGGCTCGCGGGCCGGGCGGGCGCGTACTACCTCAGGCTCGTCGAGAAGGTGCGCGGCCTGCGCTGAGCCCGTGTCCCTGAGCGTTCCCGTGTCCCTGAGCCTGTCGAAGGGACACGGGGTTTCACTCCTTGCCCAGCGACTTGAGCTTGGTGATCCCGGGAGAGGTGGGCTTGAACAGCTTGCCCTTCTTCTTCTTCTTGACGGCCCCTCCCTCCCCCGTGCCGGAGCCGTCGAAGGTGAGCTCCGTCGGGCCCGCAGGCTCCTCGCTGCTCTTGCCCTTCCTCTTCTTCTTCGCCGCCGCCTCCGCATAGGCGGCCGCCTCCTCCGGCGTCCACATCCGGATCGCGAGGGTGAGGTCGGAGTGCACCTGCACGTCCTGCACCCAGGGCAGGAACCCCTCCGCCTCCACGCGGAACGTGTACGGCGACTCGTGCCCGTCGATCACGATGGGCCTCTCCGGGTGGATGACTCCCTCCACGTAGACCTCCGCTCCGGGCGGAAGCCCCTCCATCTTTACATTTTAGATAACCGGCCTGTGGATGGACGCCCTGTTCTCATCGATGCTCGGCACGCCCTCCTTGCCCGGCTCCGCCTGCTCGGAGGCCGAGGCGTCCCGGAAGGTCATGGCCCTGTAGATGTAGTAGCCAGCGAGGCCCGAGATGGCGAGCGCGACCAGGATCCCCACGGGCAGGAGCCACGCCAGCCCGCCGCTCCTCTCGGACATGCTGTTTCTCATGTGTGGAGATGGCCTGCTCAAGACGCCTCCGGGAACGTTCCCGGCAGTCTACGGCACGGCCTGCGGCGGGGCAACCGCTTTCTTCGCCACTCCCGTTTCCCTGAGCTTGTCGAAGGGTCCCCGCTCCCGTGTCCCTGAGCCTGTCGAAGGGTCCCCGCTCACTCGGTCGAGAACGGCTCGCTCACCGCGACGTGCGCGGCCGTGAGGATCGCGGTGGTCGACTGGGGATCCGTGATCGTCGCCTCGGTGTTCTCCGCGTTGACCGTGACCGCGATCCCGTCGGTCACCGCCCTGAGCGTGCCCGCGGGGATCGCGAACGTCGTCTCGGTCCCCTCCACGCTCCGGGACCAGTCCTCACCGGTGGCCGTGTGTGCACCGTCGACGCCCACGTAGAAGAAATCGGGGGCCGGGACGGGCGGGGTCCACGCGACGTTCACCGGCGTCGAGGCATCGACCGTGCTCCCGGCAGCGGGAGCAGTGATGACGGGCTTGCCGGGCATGACGGTCGTCACGCTGACGGTAAAACCTCTCTCCACGCTCATCGTCACCTCGTCTCCCGGCGCGAGGTCGAGGCACTCGTCGAGGACGTAGCTGCCGTCGCTCCTGTGCGGGACGAGCCTGCCGCCGATCTGCACCACGGCGTCCAGCACGGGATCGGCCGCCACCCTCTCCTCGATCCGCGCGTTGGTCGCCCACAGGCAGCCGGGCAGATCACCCACGAACACGGCGCCCCAGGCCTGCAGGGGCATCTCCTGCTTCACGCTCTCCACGCAGCCGTGCGAGAGCAGCACTGCCATGCAGAGCCCGTATGTGCGCAGGAGCTTCATCTCGCCGTCACGTTCAAGGCGCTATATAAGAACGTTGGGGCGAAAAGTCACGCCCTGTTTACTTCCGGCTCAGTACCCGGCCATCTCCACGGCGATGCTCTCGATGTCCAGCAAGGAGCTGTCCGACTCGTCGTACATGAGCTGCATGTCGGAGGGGCGAATGACTCCGACCCAGGGTGTGGACTCGTAGACCCCGGAGTAGCGCAGGAAGCAGTCGCCCAGCGAGTTGTCCCCGTCGTGCGTGTACCACCCGAAGTCGGTGCCGAGGTCCACGCAGTAGTCTCTTGCATGCTCCGCGGAGCTCACCCCGGTCACGGTGAAGACCCAGATGGCCCCGTACGTCTCCCAGTGCGATTTCAGTGCGGCGATCTCACGGACCCGCTCGGGACAGCCCGCTCAAGTCGCCGCAGCGGCGTGCAGGAAGATGCTCTTGATCTCCGGGTCGCAGTGCCACACGTCGAAGTCGGGCGTCGTCGTCCTCTCGTCCGTTCCCCGGATGGCGGTGGGCCAGAACATGGGACCCACGATGTCCCCCGCCCTCGAGAACGCGAAAGGTCCCTCGGGATAGGTGCACGGCGTGCCCCCGTCCGTCTCGGACTCCACCCCGGGGTCCGACGTGTCGGGCATCGTGTCCAGCACCGCATCCGTCCAGCCATCATAGCCCTGGTCGCAACCTGCCAGTGCCAGGAAGGGTACGATGCAAAGCAGCGCTCTACGCATCCTCTCACCTCCCGCTCTTAAGGTAGAAGATAGCACGTAATTCCCGCGTTTCCAAAGGTAGCCCCACCATGCACCACCAAGATGACAACACCATGGGTTGAATGCTATCTTGGCCCTTGCTCGCGTTCGAGTGAATGGAGGAGTGAAAGCCATGACACAGGCAAACACATCATCATCCAGGAACATCTCGTGCTTCCTCGCACTGCTCGTTGCCTTCTCGCTCGCGGCCGCGCCCGTGACGGCATGGGCTGCCGACGAGGACGATGCGCACGAGCAGTACCTCAAGGGTGTAGAGGCCGCCAGTGAGGAGAAGTACGAAGAAGCGCTCGAGTACTTCAAGGAGGCCGAGGAGCTGGGCGCACCATCGGCCGTGCTCTACAACATCGCAAAGTGCTACGACCATCTGGGCCAGTTTCACCTGGCCCTCGATTACTACGAGGAGTACGTCGAGCAGCCCAAGGTCAAGAAGCAGGTCAAGAAGAAGGGTCTGAAGAAGAGGATCGAGGAGATCAAGGTCATGCCCTCGGTGATCAAGTTCGTGACCGAGCCGCCGGGGTGCGAGGTGCACGAGGAGCTCGAGGACGGGACAACGGAGAGGATCGGCATCACGCCGCTCGAGAAGACCGTCGAGCAGGGCGAGCACGTCTTCCTCATCACGAAAGAGGACTACGAGGAGGAGACGGTGGAGATCAATGCCCTGAACGGCGAGCCCTTCGACATCGATATCGAGATGGCACCGGTGGAGGGCACGGAGCCGGAGAAAGAGGAGGAGGTGGATGAGGATGAGGAGGAGGTGGAGAAGAAGAAGCGTGACAAGCCCGTCGGCATCTACCTGGAGCTGGGCGGCGGTTTGGCCCTTCACCCCTATACGTACGTCCAGTACACGGAACCTCCTCCGGGAACCGACGTTCACAACAACAAGTTCAAAGCCGGCGCGGACACATCGTTCGGGGCTGGCTGGCGCTACAATTTCAAGGACGACATGGGCATTGGCGCGGGCCTGCGCGTCAACTTCCGCACCTACAAGATCGAGGATACCGAGATGACCTCGGGCGATTCGGTTAACGCCGACTCGCTGTTCGTGACGCTTCTCGCCGTGCCCAGCTTCCACTGGGAGTTCCACGAGATCCTCACGCTCGAGGCCTCGCTTCCACTGGGGCTCGCCTGGCTGGTACCCATGGGCAAGATCGACGAGGACGTCAGGGTCAATCTC
>JAFDER010000413.1 GCA_019310245.1 Deltaproteobacteria bacterium | reverse complement strand
TACCTGCACTTCCACTACGGCAACGACGGGGACGTCACCTACAACGAGTTCAGCATTGGACGCGGGTACCTCACGATGAAGGTGAGGCCCGTCGAGTGGTTCGAGCCGCGCATCACGCTCGACGCCCACCAGGACGAATCTGGCGACATGAAGGTGAGGCTCAAGTACCTCTACGGCAAGTTCAAGATCCCGGTGGAGACGAAGGTGGTCACCGATCCCTTCCTGGAGTTCGGGATCGTGCACATGCCGTGGCTGGACTACGAGGAGCACATCAACTGGTACCGCGCCCAGGGCACGATGTTCATGGAGCGCAACAAGCTCTTCAACTCCGCTGACTTCGGAGCCACCCTCGGCACGCTCCTGGGCCGGAAGCTCGACAAGGACTACCAGGAGACGGTCTCCAGCAAGTATCCCGGCAGCCTCGGCAGCATGGCCATCGGCGTGTACAACGGCGGCGGGTACCACGCCCTGGAGAAGAACGCGTACAAGTCGTTCGACGGCCGGATCAGCATCCGCCCCCTGGGACCCGTCTTGCCGAACCTCCAGCTCTCCTACTTCTTCATCGTCGGCCGGGGCAACCAGGAGAAGGGCGCGGGCTGGAAGCCTCCGCTGTGGCGCAGCCACGCCTTCATGGCCAGCTTCGAGCACCGGTACCTGGCCGTCACGGGCCAGTTCGTGATGGGCAAGGGCAACCAGAAGGGCAACTTCACTCACTGGGCCACGGAGCCGGACCCGGCGACGGGCGAGGACGTGATCGTGGGGATCGACGAGGTCTACGAGTTCATCGGCGCCTCGGGCTTCCTGGAGATCAAGCTGCCCATGATCTGGTCGAGCCTCATCGGCCGCTTCGACTGGTTCAGGAAGGACGACGACGGCTCCACGTGCACGGACGGCCGGTGCGACACCATGCGCGCCATCGCGGGCTACGCCTTCCACTTCCACAAGACGCACAAGAACTTCGTCATGGTGGACGTGGACTACATCATCCCGGACAGGGACATCCCTGGCGTCTCGGACGTCTGGGAGGTGAAGCTCACGCTGCAGATCAAGCTCTGAGCCCTCCGTTCGTCCCGAACGCTCACCGGCGGAGGGCTCATTCCTCCCGTGCGGTTCTCTCCTCGGCGTCCCCGCGCTTCATCTCGATCTTCTTGACCCTGCGGGCGTCCGCGGCCAGGACGGTGAAGCGCAAGCCGGCGGCTTCGATCACCGTTCCCCTGGACGGAATCGATCCGTATGCCGCGATCACGAACCCGCCCACGGACTCGTAGTCGCCCGTGTCCGGCAGCGTGATCCCCGTCGCGTCTCGCAGATCATGGATCGTCAGCCGCGCATCCACGACCCACGTGTCGTCGTCGAGCGCGAGGAGCATGGACTCGTCCTCGTCGAACTCGTCGCGGATCTCGCCCACCAGCTCCTCGATGATGTCCTCGAGCGTGATCAGCCCCGACGTGCCACCGAACTCGTCCACCACGACGGCCATGTGCTGTCCGCCCTTCCTCATCTCCGTGAGCAGGTCCGAGATCTTCTGGGTCTCTGGCGCGAAGATGGGGCCCTTGCGCACGATGGACTCGAGGCTGGGGAGCGTCTCGTTGTACTGGACGTTGAGGTAGCGCAGCAGGTCCTTGGAGTAGAGCAGGCCCCTGATCCTGTCGAGATTGTCGCTGTAGACCGGGATGCGGGAGTGGCCGCTCTCGATGGCGGCCTCGACCGCATCGCTCAGCGGCGTGCTCATGTCCAGCCCGAAGATGTCGGTGCGCGGGACCATCACCTCCTTGACCTGGATCGCGGTGAACTCCACGGCGGACATGAGAAGGTCGCCCTGCTCCTTCTCCTCGAAGACCTCCTGATCGTGTCCGAGCCGGATCTGGAACTCGATCTCGTCCTCGGTGAGCTGGGGGTCGGCGAGACCGTCCCTGCTCCTTCGCAGGAACAGCTCGGGCACGCGGGCCAGCGGGGCGGAGACGAACCAGAGGATCTTGTCCACGACCCACACGAGCCGGAGCACGGGCACCACGATCCGCTCCGAGTAGTGCAGCGCCAGGCTCTTGGGCGTGATCTCCGCGAACACGAGGATGACGAGCGTCAGGCCGAAGACGGAGACCGCCTCCGCGTAGCTGGGCAGGAACGTGAGCGCCACCCGGTAGGCGAGGATCGAGCAGAGGATGTTGACGATGTTGTTGCCCACGAGCAGCGTGGAGAGGATCCGCCTCTTGTTCTCGAGCCAGTAGTTGAGGATGCCCCACTGCCTGGACTCGACCAGGTGCCTGGCGCGCGTGTCCGAGATGTGGGTGAGGGCGGTCTCCGAGCCGGAGAAGAAGGCACTGCAGACAAGGCAGGCGATGATGCCGGCGATGTCGATCCAGGGAAGGGAAAAGGCCTCGTCACCCATTGCGGCCTAGGTGTCCTCCATCATGATGAGTATAGCACCCTCTCGCGGATTCTCATAAGGCCGCGATCAGAACGTGCAGGTCAGGGACGTGATCATGGTGGTCGTGCAGGAGTGGCTGTTGAGTGTCGAGTCGCGCCAGTACCCGTCACTCCAGTCGCACCAGTGCCAGACGCCCGACTCGTCGTAGCTCGTGCAGCCGAAGAGCTTGCCCTGGGGGGCGAGGCAGGTGCGCGAGCCGAGGGTCACCGTGCCGCCGGTGCTGAATCCCAGCTGTGTGCACCACGTGTCGTAGCGGTTGCCCGAGTGCGTGGCCGGGATCCCGCCCACCGTGGAGCCGTAGCGGATCTCCGGGTTGATGCAGGTGGCGCCTCCGTCGGCGGCGCTCTCGCAGGTCGTGTACTGGATCGAGGTGCCGGCCTGCGCGCACCAGGTGCCTCCCAGGCACAGCATGAATCCCGCACCCTCGTGCGGCCGGCACACGCCCGCCACGCAGGCCTCGTCGTAGTCGCAGTCGATGCCGCCCGAGCCGGCGCACCCGCCACAGTTGTCGGGATCGATGCTGGTGTCCGTGCACACATCGCCGTCCGCGACCGTGTCGCCGTCCGAGTCCACGGGGCAGCTGACCAGGGGAGAGGCGCACGAGACGGTGCACGCGCCGGACGAGCACACCTTGCCGTCCTCGCACTCGGTCTCGCAGGCCCCGCAGTTGAGCCGGTCGGAGTCGAGATCGCGGCACGTGCCCGAGCAGTCGGTGAAGCCTCCCGGGCAGGCGGCGATGCACGTGCCGGCGTAGCAGTTCTCGCCCGTGCCGCACCTCGAGGCGCACGAGCCGCAGTTCTCGGGGTCGCGCTGCAGGTCCGCGCAGGCGCCCGAGCACAGCGTCAGGCCCGAGATGCACGAGTTCGCGCACGCGCCCGCCTCGCACACCTGTCCCGAGAGGCACGCGTTGCCGCACGAGCCGCAGTTGAGGTGATCGGTATCGAGATCGGCGCACGAGCCCGAGCAGTCGATGTAGGGCGAGGGGCACGTGAAGGAGCACGCGCCCGTCATGCACACCTCGCCCGCGGCGCAGGTGTTGGCGCAATCGCCGCAGTTCGCGGGATCGTTCGTGAGGTTCTTGCACAC
>JAFDER010000412.1 GCA_019310245.1 Deltaproteobacteria bacterium | reverse complement strand
TCGAATTCGGCATCAAGTTACGTGAATACAGCATACACTTTGCGTGGTCTAATAAAGATCCAGCGCGCAGACGCAAATAATACGTTGTTCTTGATCAAGACAATCTTCGTTTGTATAGTTCGAACGGGAGATGGGGCATGTGGGAGACGTGAGCCGTGAAGAAACCGCTCATCTTGACAGCGCTATTCCTTGTTGTTTGGACATCTGAAGTCCAGGCCCAGTCAAAGGAGGATCTGCTCGCCGGTACGCCGCTGGACCCGCAGATCGTCATCAACGCACTGCAGCAACCGATGGTCGCGTCAGCCCTGTCCAACTGTGGAGCAGGAAAGCTCTCGGCAGGAACCGCCACGATGCACGTCGACGTTGACGCTGCAGGCATGGCGACTCTGGTCAAGACGGAGCCTGTCCTGCCGCCCAACGTGAGCGGATGCCTCGGCGGCGTCATCGCGGCGCTCAACCTACCCAAGTCGGGAGGAGGCACTGAGGTCGCGTTCCTGTTCACCTTCACGGGTGCGGCCGCCTCGACGATCGGCCAGCCCCCGCCGCCGGCCTACCCGCCCGAGTACTACAGCGGCAGGCGGATGCGCAGGGCCGGAATCGGGCTCATCATCCCGGGCTCAATCCTGTTCGGAATAGGTGGGCTGGTGATGATTGGTTTCTTCGTGGACACCTCGGAGACCCAGATCCTGTTTACTGCCCTTGGCGTGGGCGCGCTGGGTGGAGCTCTCCTGATCCCGGGCATCATCCTGGCCGTGCTGGGGAAAAAGCGCATCGAGAAGGCAATGATGCAGGCCAGGTTTCCCATGCCTGGAATTGCATTCGATCCCGTTAGAAAATCAACTCATCTCACTCTAGCCTGGCGCTTCTGAGCGCAAGGAGGACCAATGACAAGACATCTCGCCAGCCTTCTCACCTCGCTGCTCGTCCTCGTCTCTGCGATGCCCGCTCAAGCTCAGGTCGAGCTCACCGAGGAGGGCGTCCAGGCGGCCATGGAGGCACCAGAGTTCGTCCAGGCATTCGGAACCTGCTTCGCCGGCGTCGACCACCCAGAAGAGATTGATCTCGTCCTCATCATCGACGAGAACGGCGCAGCCACCTTTTCGAAAGCAGAGCCTCTCCTCATGCAGACCACCACGACGTGCGTCTCGCAGGCCGTGGCCAAGCTGGCCTTCCCGGCCACGGGCAACAACTTCGAGATCACGTATCCCATGCCCATCCCCGAGGTCTCGGCCGCCGCCACCGATCCGGCTCACCCCGTCGTCGCGGCCAAGCCCGTGTACGCCGTGCAGCCAGCCACGGCGGTCATGGTCGCCGACGACTCCTGGAAGCCCATCTACTCGGCAGGAACGCGGAAGATCGTCTCCGGCGCCGTGCTCACTGCATTGGGTGGCGCCCTGCTCGCGCTTCCCGGCTTCGCGCTCGTCATGTGGGGCGTCGTCTGCGACTCTCGCTCCAACTCAACCTTTAACGACGCCCTGTGCAAGCCAATCCTCTACACCGGCGCCGTGATGCTCATCGGAGGCCTCATCATGGTCATCATCGGTGCCACCAACATCGCAAAGGGCAGGAGGCTCAGGCACAAGGCCATCCGGATGCGTGACGGTGTCAGCCTGTTTCCGAGACTCGACTTCGCTGGGACCCCGGACGGTCACGGAGGCTCGATGGTCCTGACCTGGAGGTTCTGAGTCCGGCCCCTCCTCCCCCTCTTCGCATGAGAATCCTCTTCATCCATCGAATGGTGCACCAGGACCCGCTCGGTATCATGTACCTCGTTGCGGCCCTGAAACAGGCGGGGCACGAGGTGCACTTCATCGATACCGCACTCGAGGACGGATGGGAGGAGCATGCCGTCAAGCTGGCTCCCGACGTGATCGGTTACTCGGTCTTGACCGGGAGCCAGGGTTACTTCCTGGGCGTGAACGCACGGCTCAAGAGACGGATGAAGTTCCTCTCGCTCTGGGGAGGTCCGCATCCCACGTTCTTCCCGGAGTTCATCGACGAGAAGGAAGTCGACGTGCTCTGCATCGGCGAGGGAGACCAGGCCATCGTCGAGATCGCGAACGCCGTGGACAGGGGAAGGACGCTGGACTCCATCGCAAATTTGCACGTGAAGGGCGCGGGGGGGGTCGTGCGCAACGATCCAAGACCACTCGTTCAGGACATCGATGCCCTTCCCCACCCCGACAGGTCGATACTGGTCTCGTATCCGCAGTACCGCTACGTCACCTCACGCGCGGTCATCGCCTCTCGAGGATGCCCGCACGCATGCACCTTCTGCTACAACTCGAGGCTCAGATCCCTTTACAAGGGCAACGGTCGATACACCCGCCTGCGAAGCGTGGACAGCATCATCGAGGAATGTTCAACGCACATGCAGGACCAATGGGCAACACAGATCATCTTCAAGGACGACCTCTTTGCACACGACGAGGGCTTCGTCCACGACTTCTCGCAGAGCTACCGGCGCGAGATCGGCATGCCGTTTCTGTGCAACGTGCGTGCCGACAGGATGACGGAACGGATGGCAGACGATCTCGCCCGCGCTGGCGCCCGAGTCGTGCACTTCGGCGTCGAGTCCGGAAACGACCGCGTGAGGCGGGAGATCCTCGGGAGGCCGATCTCCAGGCAGTCCATGGTGAACACGGCGCGGTGGTTGCGCGAGCGCGGAATCCTCGTCTACACGTTCAACATCATCGGCATCCCGGGAGAGACGCCCGAAGAGGCAATGGAAACACTCGAATTCAATGCGAGTCTGCACCCGCACCTGGCCGTCTTCACCCTGTTCCAGCCCTACCCCAAGACCCCTCTCGGCGACCGGGCCGTTGCCATGGGCTGGTCCGACCCAGGTTACGAGGGATTCAGCCCAACGTACTACAAGAACTCAATGAAGCACCTCCCGCACGAGAGGACCTACCGCAACATGGTGCACCTGTTTCCCGTCGCAGTGCGCTCGAGGCTCTTCCGCCGCCTGGTTCCGAGGCTGCTGAGGCTGCCGTTCACGCCGCTCTACTCGGCCGTGGACTTCACCTTCAAGGCCACGAGGTTCGTCTTCACACTGGGGATCGTTCCGCCTCGCGACATCGCCCTGTACTCGGGCAGATGGGTGCCCTCGCGTCCTCCGCGTCGCCGCCCCAGCCCAGGCACGTGGAGGAACGTGTCATGACGCCCAGGACCGTGCTCCTGGCCGCTTTTAGCCTCGTCGCTGGTGTGCCGCAAGCCGTCCATGCCCAGGGAACACTCAGCGCAGAGGACGTGACACAGTCCTTGCAAGACGCACAGTTCCAGGAAGCGCTCGGTGGCTGCTTCAAAAAGGCGGATAGGCCTGACGAGATCACGCTCGTACTGCTCGTCAAGGCGCAGGGCGAGACGCATCTCGTCGACCTCGAGGATGACCTGCCACCCATCACGACCTCGTGCGTGTCGAAGGCCGTAGCACACCTGACGATGCCAGCGACGGGCAATCACTTCCAGATCACCGTCTCGGTCCCCGTGCCCGAGACATCGAGCACCATCACGATCAAGCAGGTCGA
>JAFDER010000411.1 GCA_019310245.1 Deltaproteobacteria bacterium | reverse complement strand
AAGCCCGTCATCCCCGCCGAGTTCGCGGGCAAGGACATCACCTACTACGTCAATCCCACGGGCCGGTTCGTGGACGGCGGGCCGTACGCGGACTCGGGCCTCACGGGCCGCAAGATCATCGTGGACACCTACGGAGGGTACGGCGCGCACGGGGGCGGGTGCTTCAGCGGAAAGGACCCGAGCAAGGTGGACCGCTCGGCCTCGTACTACGCGCGCTACATCGCCAAGAACCTGGTGGCCGCCGGCGTGGCGGAGCGCGTCGAGATCCAGCTGGCCTACGCGATCGGCGTCGCGCAGCCGGTGTCGGTCCTGGTGCGCACGAACGGGACCGGCAAGATCGAGGACGAGAAGATCGGCGGCTACGTCAGGGAGAAGTTCGACATGCGGCCCCGCGCGATCATCGAGCAGCTCGACCTCTTGCGCCCCATCTACCAGCCCACGGCCGCCTACGGCCACTTCGGCCGCTCCGAGGAGACCTTCACCTGGGAGAAGACCGACCGCGCGGATCAGATCCGCTCGGACCTCGGCATCAAGTAGCCCCGCCCTTCTTCTTCTTCTTCTTCTTTTTCTTCTTCTTGGGAGGCTTGGGCACCTTGAGCTTCTGCCCCTCCTTGAGCTTGTCCTTGTCCTTGATGCCGTTGAGGTTGGCGATCACGGTGATCGAGGTGTTGTACTTCTTGGCGATCGAGAACAGGCTCTCTCCGACCTGGACCTCGTGCCAGAGATAGCCGGCCTTGTTCGCGATCTTCTTCTTGGTGATGGCATGGCCGTCGTATGAGCCGGCGGGAAGATTGATCTTCTGGCCGGGGAAGATCTTGTCCGCATCGTCGATGCCGTTGAGCGACTTGAGTGCCGAGATCTTCACGTCGTAGAGCACGGCGATCGATCCGAGGGTGTCGCCGTTCTGCACGACGTAGATGTTCTTGGAGGACTTCTTCTTGCCCTTGACCTTGATCGGCAGAGCGATCTTCCAGCCGGCCTGCAGCTTGGACCCGGACTTCAGGAAGTTGATCTTGAGAATGGTCGCCGCGTCCACCTTCTTCTTCTTGGCGATCTTGGTGGGCGTGTCGCCCTTCTTGACCGTGTAGCCCACCCAGGGCAGGGGCCCCACGTGCGGCGGGTGGGGGATGGACGGGTGGACGTAGGGCGCGGGATCGGCCTGCTGGCCCTTGATGCGCAGCTCCCAGTGCAGGTGCGGCCCCCGGGAGATCCCGGTCGAGCCCACGAGGGCGATCTTCTGGCCCGTCTTGACCTTCATGCCCGGCTTGACCTTGAGCTTCGAGCAGTGGGCGTAGAGGGTGACCCACTTCCCGGTGTGGAGGATGACGATCGTCTTGCCGTAGCCCTTGCGCTCTCCAGCGAACAGCACGACCCCGAAGAACGCGGACTTGATCGCGGTCCCGGTGGGCGCCACGATGTCCAGCGCCTTGTGCCTGCCTCCCTTGCCCGAGCCGAACCCGCGGCCGAACCTGCCTCCCTTGACCGGCCAGATCAGGTGCTTGGGCCGGGAGAACCCGCCCGCAGCCTTCTGCAGGCCATCGGGCACGATGCCCTGCTCGGCGTTGAACGCCGCGGTCCACGTGCCGAGCTGATACTTCTTGGCGAGCTGCTGCCACGGCGCGTCCCCGTCGGCCGAGGCCGCCGAGGCCAGGAGGAGGAGGGCCGCCGCGAGCAGTGCGGCGCGGGCGCGAACCTGTACCGTTCGACACATGGGTCTCAAGGATACAACGCCCACGGGCCGTGGAATATTCATGCCGCCACCACTATGAACAGTAGAGCCCGCGTCTCGAACATGTCAATTTATGGGCTGCAGAGGATGGGGTCAGACCCCCTTGATGACCCCCTTGATGACGTCCGTGCCCATGTAGGGCCTGAGGGCCTCGGGGATGCGGACCGTGCCGTCCGCCTGCTGGTGCTGCTCGAGAAGGGCGATGACCGCACGCCCCACGGCGAGCGCCGAGCCGTTGAGCGTGTGGACGAGCTTCGGCTTTGCCTTGGGCTCGGGCCGGAACCTGATGCGCGCCCGCCTCGCCTGGAAGTCCCGGCAGTTCGAGCACGAGCTGATCTCGCGGAAGGACTCGAGCGAGGGGATCCAGACCTCGATGTCGAGGCAGCGCGACGCGGAGAAGCCCATGTCGCCCGCCGCCAGGGTCACGACCCTGTAGTGCAGCTCGAGCTTCTCGAGGATGAGCTCGGCCTCCCGGACCAGGTCTGAGAGCGCCTCGTCGCTCTGCTCGGGCCTCGTGAACTTGACGAGCTCCACCTTGTGGAACTGGTGCTGACGCATCAGGCCGCGCACGTCGCGTCCGTGCGCGCCGGCCTCCGACCTGAAGCAGGGCGTGAACGCGGCATAGCGCAGCGGCAGGTCGTCGGCCTCGAGAATCTCGTTCGCGTGCAGGTTCGTGACCGGCACCTCCGCCGTGGGCACGAGCCACAGATCCGCCCCCTGCACCCTGAACGCGTCCTCGGCGAACTTGGGCAGCTGTCCCGTGCCGGTCATGGCCTCCGAGCCCACGAGATAGGGCGGGATCACCTCCGTGTAGCCCCTGGAAGCGTGCACGTCCATCATGAGCTGGACGAGCGCCCTCTCGAGCCGCGCGCCGGCGCCGATCATCACGGCGAACCGCGAACCGGAGATCCGGGCCGCGCGCTCGAAGTCGATGATCCCCAGCTCCGGACCCAGATCCCAGTGGGCCTTCGGAGCGAAGTCGAACGTGGGGAGCGTGCCGCAGACCCGCTCCACGCGGGCGTCCTGGTCGCCGCCGTCGGGGATGGAATCGTCCGGCAGGTTGGGCACGAGGAGCAGGATCTCGCGGATGCGCTCCTCGACGCGGGCGAGCCCCTCGTTCTCGAGCCCCTTGATCTCCTCGCTGGCGAGCCTGAGCTCCGCCCGCCTGGTGTGGAACTCCTCGCTGCCCTTTGGCAGCTTGCCGAGGGACTTGCTCTCGTTCTTGAGCCGGTGCTTGCGGTCCTCGACATCGCGGATCAGGCGGAGCCGCTCGGCGGAGGGCTCGCGCACGGAGTCGAGGAGCGCGGCGGCCTCCTCGCCCCTGCGGGCGAGCTTCGCCCTCACCTCGTCGAAGTGATCGATCAGGTATCTGAGGTCAAGCATGGAGGCGAGACTACTCCCCAAATCCACCTCGCTCAAGATCAGACGCGCGGACTCGAGTGAATCGACGGGCGAAAATTGGAGTTGCGCCGATCCCGTGTGCAAGAGTCACCGGGAGAAGACAGTCGTTTCAGGTCGGTGGAGGTGGTCGTGATGAACTCAGGTGTGGGCGATGAAGGCAGGCAGATTGTCAAGCGCGCGATGGATCTGGCGGCTGACCGAAACGAGAGGCTCACGACGCTCCACCTCCTGCTCGCGTTCTGCGATGCCGGGGGCATGGCCGGCGAGGTCCTGAACCGCAACGGCGTCACGACGGAAGCGATCAGGCCTCTGCTCAAGGCCCGCCACCCCGAGGCGCCCACGACCATCGACAGGCTCAACGAGGAGGCCAGGCAGCTGGCCGAGCGCCTGCCCGGCCGGCGTCAGGCGGGGAGCTTGCAC
>JAFDER010000410.1 GCA_019310245.1 Deltaproteobacteria bacterium | reverse complement strand
TGGGGCATGGCATTGTTGGTCAACGAAGTGTGGTAGGTGTCGATGAAGTGGACGGTCGAGCCGACGAGGGCACCGGCTCCGTCGAGCCTCTGGAAGTACAGAGGGCAGGGGGTGGTGACGACGGTGCAAAGGTTCTCGGACCACACCATCGCGTAGGAGCTCCCGCTCCAGGCGAGGCTGGCTCCTGCCTGCTCCACGGTGGTCGACGTCACCGCCACGGGCGATGTGAGCATCACCATGGGGTACTCACCGCCGTCGCAGTCCTGGTCGATGCCGTCGCCGCAGATCTCTGTGGCGCCGGGGTGGACGCTGCCCATCCCGTCGTTGCAGTCGTCGCCGCCGCAGGATGTGCCTTCGACCTCCACGGCCACGTAGCTGTCGTCGTCGGCGTCCATGGGTGCGTTCGAGCATGTGTGCGTCTCGCAGACGTCCTCGGTGCACGGGTCGTCGTCGTTGCAGTCGTCGTCTATCGTGCACTCCCATTCCTCGTCGGCGTCCTCTTCGGGGGTGTCTTCCGGTTGGTCCTCGACCGCGTCCTGCTCCTCGATCACGTCCTCGGCGTCGACGCCGTCCGTGACCTCGACCAGATCCTCGATCTCGGTCATGTCGGTGGGGTCCGCGTCCTGGTCGGTGCTGGTGTCGTCCGGTGTGAGCTTGTTGCGGTCGAACAGGCCCATGGCGCTGCATCCCAGGGTTGCTGTCATGAGGAGTGCCAGGAGTGCGTGTCTCATCAGAACCCTCCCGTGACGGCGATGCCCGCGCCGCCTGGCAGGAGGAGCGGGGAGATGACGGCCTGTTTCTCTTTCTTGTCCTTCTTGAACGTGATGACTCCCATGACGATGGTTGCGACGGCCGCGGCGCCGGTCAGGCCCAGTATGACGTCCGTGGCGATGGCGAGCTTGCGGCCGTCCTCCTGGGCCGGTTTCCAGTCGTCCTCTTCGCTCTCTGTGAACTTCTCGAAGTCCTTTCCCTTCTTGAGCGTCACGCCGCCGAGCACGGCGGAGGTGATGCCCAGGGCGGCGGTGGTGCCGAGCAGGGCATAGAACCCTGCCGGGCTCTTCCTGGTGGCGGGTGGTTTCTCGTCCTCGACGGGAGGCTCGTCCTCGGCTGGCTCGTCCGGGGCGGGCTCGACCACGGGGGTCACGACCTTCTTCTCCTCGAGCTCGACCGTCAGGCTCTTGTCCTCGTCGCGCTTGAGGATGAGGGTCTGCTTGCGCGAGACGTGGCCCTGCTTCTCGAAGACGAACGTGTGCTTGCCCGGGTCCAGGAACAGGTTCTCGTCGAGTGGAGAGGTGCCGGCCTCGGTGCCGTCCACGGTCACGAGCACGCCGTCGGGGGTGATGTCCAGGGTCAGGCGGCAGAGCAGCCCCTCGAGACGCTCGATCTCCTTCTCCACCTGCTTCTTGCGCTGCTTCTTGATGTAGTCGGAGCCCTGGGAGATGTACTTCTTGTAGGCGTCGAGCGCCTTGGCGTGGGCGTCGGTCATGGCGTAGCACTGGGCGATGTTGTACAGGACCGAGTAGTGCGGCTTGAGCTCGTGGGCCGACAGGAACTCGGCCAGCGCGCCCTTGTAGTCGTTCTTGGTGAACAGCTTCACGCCTTGGTCGAAGCTCTCCTTGGCCGTGGCCGGCAGGTCGCCCTGTGCCCTGACGGGCGCTGCGACGAGCAAGATGACTGTCAGGATGGTGGATGCGCCGATCGTGCTACGTGACATGCCCTCTCCCCTATCATGTCCCCCGAGGCATTTCCTGTGAGGTACACACTAATCCCTGACCGCATGCTCATCAAGACCTGTGGTAAGGAGGGGGTCAGACCCCACTATTTGATACATCTCGCTTTATTTTCGGGGTCAGACCCCACCACTTGATACTCATCGGGGCCTTTTACAGGATGATCGCGGGCAGGGTCACGGCTGAATGAAGGTCGGTGGCCTGGTGGCGGGGCGGGGATGGCGCGCGCTGGCCGCCAGGGGGGGCCCCGCGCGCTCCCCGCCTCAGCACGCCGTGACCCGGGAGCGGGGATTTCACTCGATGTGGCGCAGGGTCCAGCGCAGCTTGACGACCTCTTTGAAGACCTGGGCGATGCGGCGGGGGTTGAAGACCTTGGACGTGCCCTCTTCGCGGGCGTGGGACTCGATGTGGGCGGTCTCGAAGGCGTAGCCGCGCTTCTTTGCGCGGTGGAACATCTCGAAGGCCACGGTGAAGGTGTCCGAGGTCAGGTCGATGGTGTCGAGCAGATCGCGGGGCACGATGTACGTGCCCTCGAGCTCGGGGGTGGGGCCCAGGGCGAGGTGCAGGAAGAGGCGGAAGGAGCGCGAGACGAGGGTGCGGATGGCGTCGTTCGGGCGGTTCGTGTAGAGGCTCGTGACGATGGTGCGCGGGCCCGCGAGCTCGATGAGGGCGGGCAGGACGTCTGCGCGGATCTGGCGGTCCGCCGGGAGCATGGTGGCGTAGGGCAGGGTGCCGGCCGAGAAGCCGGTGCGGGTCGAGGCGCCCATGCCCTTGTTGCGGATGTGGCCCTTCACCCTGATGAGGGGGTCGTGGGCGGAGAGGCGGTTCGCGATCGTGAGGGTACTGTCCGTGGATCCGTCGTCCACGATGACGATCGAGTAGTCGAGGGAGAGGGGCGCGAGGGCCTCGTGGACGTCGCGGACGGCCTGCTCGAGGCTGTTCTCCTCGTTGTAGGCGAGGAGGATGACGTCGATTCCGGGGATGCATGCCACGTGACGTGATACTAGAGGATTTCACCGTGATGCGGTAGATTGGGGTCGGAAGGAGCAGGGATTTGGAGCAGTTCAGGGATTTCATGGGCATGCAGCTCCATGGCGTGTCCATGTGGAACTACGGCTACGCGTTCCTGGCCGTCTTCGGCGGGTTCATGCTCAAGTGGATCACGTCGCTGGTGCTCAGGAGGCTGAGCAAGGTCGCGGACAAGACGAAGATCAAGTTCGACGACATCGTGATCAGGGCGCTGGACAAGCCTCTTGGCTGGGGTTTCGTGCTCGCGGGCGTGTTCGCGGCGGTGGTCCTGTTGCCGTTTCCCGAGGAGCCCGTGGACATATCGCGCTTTCTCGTCGCGGTGTGCACCGGGGCTGCCACCCTGATCGGGGTGTGGTTCTGCCTGAAGCTCATCGACGGCTTCGGGGAGTACCTCCAGGCGAAGGCCGCGAAGACCGAGAGCAAGCTCGACGACCAGATCGTGCCCATCGCACGCAGGAGCATGAAGGTCTTCCTCGTGCTCCTGGGCGCGGTGCTGTTCCTGCAGAACCTGGGCTACTCCGTGGGGAGCCTCATTGCGGGCGTGGGCATCAGCGGCGCGGCGATGGCTTTTGCGGCAAAGGACACGCTCGCGAACTTCTTCGGCGTGCTCGTCATCTTCCTCGACAAGCCGTTCCAGGTGGGAGACTGGATCGAGGTGGCGGGCATCGAGGGCACCGTCGAGGAGATCGGGCTCAGGATCACGAGGGTCCGGACCTTCGCGAACTCCCTCATCACCGTCCCGAACCACAAGTTCACCGAGGGCGTCATCAACAACTGGTCGCAGATGAGGAAGC
>JAFDER010000409.1 GCA_019310245.1 Deltaproteobacteria bacterium | reverse complement strand
AGTAGCCCACTTCGCCCACCCTAGATCTCCTCAAGGCCCATGTCCGGCACGGGCAGCACGGACATGTCGAGGTTCGTGTCGTTATCAAGGTACCAGACACCCTCCATGAGTCTCATGAGATCGTAGTCGCCGGTCTGCACGTTGACGCCGATGGGGCTGTTCGAGACGGTGCCGTCGTGCAGGTCGACCGAGCCTCCGACGGTGAAGGGGCCCGTTTCGTCATCTGCTCCAAAGCCAATCTGGACTCCGCACAGGACGTTCCCCGTGATGAGGAAGCTGGTCAGATCCACGTGGGCCTCACCCAGCGCGCAGAGGCCGCAGCCATGCCCGAATCCCGCGCACGTGCTCGAAGCGCATCCTCTCTCTATCGTATCCTTGATCACAACGTCTGTTCCGAGGACCTCGGTTCCGGGGTGGATGGCGGTGAGTCCGATCTCCTGGTTGTGCTCCAGCACCGTGCGCGTCAGATCGACCCGTGCAACGTGCATTGCCTGGAGGCCTCTTCCCCACAGCCCCGAGCCATCCTGGCTTCGTGTGTCGATGATCATCGCATCCGTGAGGGACAGGACCGTTCCGTCGCCCTCGGCGCTGACCCCGATGTCCCGGTTACCCTCGATGAGGGCGCGGGTGATCGTGGCCCCTGCGCCTGCCGAGATCCACAATCCGAATCCCGAGTTGACTAAGGGTATCCCCACGGTCTCCAGGATGGTCAGATCGAAGATGGTGGCGCTGGTGCCCGGTCCGTGCAGCAGCAACCCGCTCCTCACGTTCCCTTCCAGGTGTGCCCTCGTGATGGTCGCCGTGGCGCCAGATGTGATGAAGACCCCTTCTGCCTCATAATATGCAGCCGTGCTGGAACGCTGGGTCCCGTAGACGGAGACGTCGACGAGATCCATGGATGTCCCCGCCAGACTCGCGATGATGCCGGCGCTGTGATTTCCTTCCAGGATGGCGCGCGTCACCCGAACGTCAGAAGCTTCCTGGACCGCGATGCCGAAGCCCATATTATCGTCTGTGGCGCTCGTCTGCGTCCCGGTGATGACGACGTCGGTTAGATCGCCGTGCGAGCCCGTGGCAAAGGAGACGCCAGCATCCCGGTTGGACGCGATGTGTGCACGGCTCAGCTCGAGGCTTGCGCCGAGCTCCACCAGTATCCCCCGTCCCATGCTTGCATCCAGCGCGCAAGGGAGGTTGTCCCTGACGACGATGTCGCTCGCCTGGAGGAACGCTCCGCCCTCCGCGACGTGGATGCCGGCGCACCGGTTGGCCTCGATGAGGGCCCGCTCTACTCGACCCACGGCGCCTGCCTGCACGATCAGTCCATAGCCGTAGTCGCGGTTGGTCTCGCTGGGCAGCGTGCCTCGCATGACCATGTCGCTTGCCACGATGGATGAGCCGGCTCCCCAGGCGTAGGCTCCGGCCACCCTGTTGCCCTCGAGCACGACGCGCGACATCTCCGCCACCCCTCCTTCGGCCACTTCGATGCCGGTTCCCTGATGGTCGAGGTCGTGTGCGCTCCGGGTGTCGCGTATCGCGACGTTCTGCAAGGTGATCGTTCCGTAAGTGTAGACTCCATTGGTACGTGCATCACGGATGATGACTCCGCTGAGGGCCATCGTCCTCCCTGACACGCCGTTGAAGACGCCCGGGCGTTCCCCGCTGATCGTGAGGTTTCGGACCTCGGTATCGGATCTCGCCGGGACGATGGTCCCGGACATGTCGTTGGGCGTCGAGCTCGAGACCAGCGTCTCGGCCGTGCACGCGCCCCAGAGCGTGACTCCCGCGCCGACGACCACCACCTCGTCGAACGTGCCCTTGCTGAGCGCGACGACGTCGCCGGGATCCGCACCGCTCATCGCCTCGGCTATCGTTGCGTGGGGGGAGGTTTCGGATCCGTCTCCACCCGAGGGTGCGCCGGCAAGAACGTAGATGATGGTGCGGTCGGTGGGCAGGTCCGTCGCCCAGTCGTCGGTGCCGCAGGGAGTCCCTATCGTCGTGCAGCCGGGATCGCCGGGAAAATGCGCCTCGTCGTCCTCGCACTCGTGCGCGCCGCCCTCGGGCCATGGGTCGCACGTGACCGCTCCCGTGTCGGTGTCCTCGATCTCCCGCCAGCCGTCGGGGCAGGGCGTGAGCACGGGCGGCGATGGCGCCTCCGGCGGCGTCGGGGCGGCGGGTCCTGTGCCGTCCGAGCCATCCAGGCCATCGAGGCTGCCGTCAGTGGATGCATCGGTGCCGGGGTCATTCCGGCCGGAGCAGCCCGCCGCTGTCAGCAGCAGCGCGGCAAGGATGATGATCAAGGAGTCTTGAGGGTGGTACGTGGGTGGAGGTTGAGTGCGGATGATGGCTGCTCCCTTGGAAAAGTCAGCCAGATGGTATCACAGAAGTCCCACGAGCATGAGCGCGGCGGCGAGCAGGCCTGTGAGCGACTCGCCCACGATGAGGCCGCTGGTCAGCAGGTACTGGTCGCGCTCCCAGAAGGCCTTGGCGTACTTCGACAGGAGGGCGGCGGTGACGGCGCCCAGGAGGATGGTGATGGAGTAGGCGGGGGGGAAGATGACGCCGAGGCCGATGGCGACGGGTGAGGGCAGGGGAAGGCTCTTCTTCATGGCGAGGGGGACGCCGATGAGCACGCCCGCGGCGGCGGCGATCCAGGCGGCGGTGGCGGCGCCGGTGGGGATGCCGGATCTTCCGCCGGCCAGGCCGTCGGCGAGCGTCTTCCAGGCCACGGCCGTGGGCGCGGGGAAGGTATCGTCTCCTATGGGAACGACGGCGATGAGCAGGGAGTAGGCGGCGACGGCGGCTCCCGTGGCGACGAGGATGCCGACGAACTGGGCGATGAACTGATCGCGGGGCCTGTTCTTGAGGATGGCGCCCGACTTGAGGTCGGTCATGACCTCGGAGGCCTCGATGGCGCAGCCGGAGGCCACGCCGGCGGCGGCGACGTTCGCGACGGTCTGTCCTGGGGCGAGTCCGGCGAAGACGAACTGGGTGACCTTCGCAAGGTTGTTGCTGGGGCTCATGTCCGTCTCGCCCACGGCGCGGATGGCGACCGCGGCGATGGGCAGGGCGAGGACGATCGCGACGAGGCTTTGCCAGACGGGCACGCCGAACGCGAACCATGCGGCGCAGGAGGTGCCCGCACTCGCGGCGGCCAGGCCGCCTATCCACCAGGTGCGCGGGACGGTGCCCGGTGTCTTGGCCTTCCTGGAGGCTGGGCTCTTGCGGAAGAGATCGAGCGTGCGGCGGAAGACGCCCCCTCCCGCGAGGAGAGCGGCGAGGCCTCCGGCGGTGATGATGCCCACGGCGGGCCAGACCGTCCAGGTGACGATCGCGCGCCTGGCTTCCGGGTCGATGATCTCGAGGTGCGCGAGCAGGGGTCCGCCGAGGACCCAGCCGAGACCGGCGCCGAGCGACCCAGCCGAGACCGGCGCCGAGCACGAGGCTCAGGCCCACGCGCAGGCCCACGATGCCTCCGATGGCGAAGAGGAGGGGGGACCAGGCGATGCCGAGGGAGAGCTTCGAGAGGGGGAAGGCTCCGAGCGAGCCGGGCAGGGTGCTCTTCATGGGGATGATCGGGTTGAGGATGCCTGGGATGCCCGCATCGCGAAGCCATGTGATGGCGGCGGCCAGGGCGGCGGCGCCGCCGAGCGAGCGGGCGGCCTCGCGGGCACGGCCTGTCTTGGAGTGCAGGGTGCGGATCGTCTCCGCGCACACGACGCCCGAGGGGAATCGCAGCTTGTCCACCTCGATGGCGCGGCGCCGGAGCGGCACGGCGATGCAGATGCCGAGCGCGGCGATGAAGAACACCCAGGGCAGGAGGAGCCAGGGGCTCGGGCTCACGCCGCTCATGTGCATTGCTGGCACGGCGTTCGTGAGCCCGGCCACGGCGCAGAAGGCCCCGGCCGAGGCGGCTGTCTGGGTGAGGTTCGTGTGGCGCGCGGTGAACGAGACGGGCAGGAGGCGGCCGAGGCCGCGGATCATCGCGATGGCGAGGATCGCGGCGACGAGCGAGCCGTCGGACGTGAACCCGATCTTGAGGCCGGCGTAGACGTTTCCCGCGGCGAGCAGGGTGCCCATGATCGCTCCGGCCGCGATGGCCGCGGCGAGCGATCCGGTGCTCATCTTGTCGGTGTTGGTGCTCATCGGCGTCAGGGCAATACCACGGGTACATCTCCCATGTCTGGAACGGGCAGGAAGGTGCTGTCGAGGTTCTGGTCGTTGTGATGATAGGTAACGTTATCCATGAGGAGTTCGATGTCGAACGTCTCGTCCTGGACGTTGACGCCGATCGGGTTGTGGGCGACCTCGCCGTCGTGCAGCTCGATCGAGCCGGCGATGGGCGCGGACGTTCCGTCGGAGAGCTGACTGAATGCTATCTGGAGGCCGCAGACGGCGCTGTTCATGACAAAGAAGCGGGTCATGACGATGTGCGCACCGGAGTAGGCGCCCACGCCCATTCCTGCGGCGGCGTCGGGACAGGTCGTCTCGGCGCAGTCCCTGAAGAGGGTGTCGGTGACTTCCACGTCCTCCATCTCGAGCAGGGTTCCCTCGCCGAAGGCGCTGACCGTCATCTCGCGGTTGTGGGAGAAGACGGCTCCGGAGATCTGCACCTGCGAGTCGGTCTGGACGACGAGTCCCCGTCCCCACTCACCCGTGCTCTCGCGGGCCAGGGTGTTGGACACCCACAGGTCCTGCAGCGTGCCGGTGGACTCCTCGAAGACGAGCCCGTACTCGTGGTTGTCGTGAATGGATGCCCGCGTCAGGTCCAGACTCCCTCCATAGATCACGATGATCCCCAAGCCTTGGATGGCTTCGCTCTCGACCGGGAGCGTGTCCATTACCTCGAGGTCCGTGATGGTAGCCGTGCCTCCGACCACGACCAGGGCCGCGTTCCGGTTGCCCGTGAACAGCATTCTCTCTCCGGTCACCGTTGCCAGCTCGTGGACGTAGAGGCCCTGTCCGAACATCCCGTCAGAGACCCTCGGCAGCGTCGAGCTGATGGTGACGTCGGTGAAAGATGCGGTGTTCGAACCGACGACGATCCCGTTGTCATGGTTCTCGTGGAACAGGGCCCTGAGAACCGTCACGTCCGATCCGTCCTGGATGTTGAGTCCCCGTCCCCATTCATCGCTCACCTCCTGGGGCAGCGTGTTGCGCACGACGATGTCCTCGAGGGTTCCGATCGAGGCCTCGTAAACGATGCCCGTCTGGCGGTTGCGCTCGACAAGGCACCGCGAGACGTTCACCGTGCTGGAGGCTCTCGCCACGATGCCGTGTCCCTCGTCGTCGTAGCCGCTTCGCGACGCGGTGTCCCGTATGACGCAGTCCGAGAGGTTCATCGTGCCTGTGGATGCATAGCTGGCTGCCCAGCTGTTGCCCTCGAACACGATCCGGCTGGCATCGATGCGTCCATCGAGGCCTACCAGGAGCCCCTCGCCGCCCTCGTCCAGGAGCGGGCTCGGGGCCGTGTCGAGCACGGCGGCGTCCTCGATCGTCAGGTTGGACCCGGCCTCCGCGACGAAGATTCCCATGTTGCTCGCGCGCTCGATGACGGCGCGCGTCACGGTGGCAGTGCCACCGGCAGCCACGTAGATTCCCCGCCCGAACCTGCCGGTCGAGGTCAGGGGGCGGATATCGCGAGCCAGGTAGTTCTGAACGATGACCTCGCAGATGTCCACCACGGCGATTCCGCCGCCTTGCGTCCCGGACACCACGACGCCGTCGATGGTGCAGGACGAGTCCGGCCCGTTCACCCAGATACCGGTGCGCTCGCCGGAGACGGTGAGGTTGCGGATCTCGACGTCCCTCTCCAGGACGACGATAGTACCGCTGGGATGCTCTGGGGTCGGGCACGTGACGGTCGTCTCCGCCGCGCACGCGCCCCACAGGGTCCTTCCCGGCGGCATGCGAAGGCACGCCTCGTGCGTGCCCTTGGCGAGCGCGACGATGCTCTCGGGAGCCGTGTCGCGGAGCCCATCGATGATGGTCGAGTAGGGAGTGTCCTGGGTTCCATCTCCTCCCGACGAGGCGCTCGCGTCCACGTAGACGACGTGCCGGTCCGTGGGCAGGCCCTCGGGCCAGATGCCGGACGGGCAGGGATCGCCCACGGTGGCGCAGCCCGGCTCACCAGGAAAGTGCGCCTCGCCAGGGCCGCAGTCCTCGTGTCCCGTCTCGGGCCACGGGTCGCAGGCGACGACGCCCGTCTCGGTGTCCTCGACTTCCCGCCATCCATCGGGGCAGGGGGTCAGGACCGGCAGGGCCGGCGGGGCGGGAGGCTCGACGGAGACGAGAAACTCCTCGGCGACGTCGGTGCCGTCCGTCGACGTGTCGCCCGCGTCGGTGTCCGGCTTCGGGCCGCCGGAGCAGCCGAAGGCAAGGATGCACGGCAGGAGGCACGCTCCCGGGAGCGTGGATGTCGTTTGTCGAGAATGCTGGGCTGAAACCACGCTCATCGATTCCCTATCCTACTCATGGTGATTGTTGCATGATCGAGGGGAAGCCTCGGCTGTCGAAGCTGCCCGCAGGAGCTTACCATCGGGCCTCGGGAGCTGGAACCCCTCGTGCCCGCTACAGGGGTCAGACCCCACACTGGGGTCTGACCCCATCACTCGACGTACCAGGTGCCGCGGACCCATGAGAACGCATTTAGCTGCCTGACTCCAGGAGGACGGGCTCGCCCTGCTCGTCCAGGCTCACGTCAAGGCCGTGGGCCCGGGCCACCACCAGGGCGGGACGGCCCAGCATGAGCTCGAGCACGGGCTGGGAGTAGCCGAACCGCGCCTCCATCCCGGTCCTGAGCCTGTGGTCCAGGTCGATGAGATCGATCGCCTCGCGCGATCTGTCCGAGAGGCGGGAGGCGAGCCCGGCGGCCGGCACCTTGACGTCGTACTCCGCGATGAGCTGGAGGGCCGTGTCGTCGTCCCGGAACAGGTCGCGCCTGTCCAGCCTCGGCCGGTCCTCCAGAT